>CAMLOZ010000171.1 GCA_946481625.1 uncultured Haloferula sp.
TGGGGCTTGATCCAATCGAATTCCGGATCATCAACGATACGCAGGTGGATCCCGAGCATCCCGAACGGCCTTTTTCGCAGCGGGACCTCATCGGGTGTCTGCGGATTTGCGCCGATCGCTTCGGCTTGTGCGATCGTGGCGCACCGGGATCTCGGCGGAAGCGGTGCTTTCGCCGATCTGGTTGTAGGCGGTGACGACATAATGATAGCTCGAGCCAAGCTCGGTCTCGATATCGGTGAACCCTGTCTTCCGGGAAAAGGCCGTATTGACGTCCCCCCAAGTGACGTAGGGGCCGCCGGGAGTGGCCGAGCGTTTGATCCGATAGCCTCTCGCGCCCGGGACGTCCTCCCAGGAGAGGTCGATCTTGACCCCGTCGACCAAGGTGGCGGCCACGACCGGCGCGGCCGGGACGCTCTGACCCGTGACCGTTCCGAGGAATTGCACCTCCGCCGCCGTGTTCCAGCCGTTCCCGGGCTGGATGTAGCGGACATAGCGGTAGGCCGAGCCGCTGTTGACGGTCTGGAAAGTGAGCACCCCTGTCGGCGGTGCTGAAGTGATGGTGAACAAGTCGATCACACCGCTGCTGAAGTCGGCCGTATCCGAGGCTTGGAATCTGCCGCCGATCATGGCGTTGGCAAAATTCTTGCGGGGGCAATACCTCACGCCCGTGATCACCGCACTGGCACCCGAACCCATATCCAACCCGGCCCAGCCACCGCCGGACGCGGCGATATCGATGAAGTTTCCAAGCGAGCCGTCGAAGAGAATTTCTTTGGTCGCACCGCAATGATCATACGAATAGTTCGAACCGATGACCGTTCCGAAAAGCTGGCCGTCGGTCGTGGCGGCCGCTTCCACCGAGTTCGCGCTCTCGCCGCCGGGATTGTTGGCAGAAACGACATAATAATAAGTCGTGCCCGCCGTCAGGCCCGGATCGACGAAGAACAAGTTATCGCCGTGGACTTCCCCCAGGGTGGTGTAAGGCCCGCCGCTGGTTGTGGAGCGCTTGACGTTGTAGCTCCGGGCGTAGGCCGATCCCGCCCAGGAGAGCGTGATCTGCCGACCCTGCACACGCGGCAGCAGCGTGCCGGGGATCGCGCCCGTTGCGATCGGATCGCGGCTGTGGGTCAGCGTGGTGAACCCCAGGCCGTCGAAGCCGCCGCTGTTGCCGCCATAATTGCTGCCGCCGCCTTCAGGACGGGCGGCTTCGGCATATTTCGCCGTATAAGGCGCGGCGATGCCCATGCGGTTGACGTAGTGGTTGTAAATCAAATCCCAGCCGGGACGGCCCACGCCCCCGGGGCCGGCGACGTCTTTTTGGTAAAAACGATACACGTGCGGCCATGTGCCGTAATCGGAGTTCGCGTAGGCGACGAAGGGCACGGCGTGTCCGGTATTGTACTTGGAAATGTACTCGACCCCCGAGAGGACCCGGTTGTTCAGGTAGCCATAGAGGTCGTGGCCCTGGTTCCAGGCGATTTCGCAAAAGACGCCGATCAACTGCGGACCAATCTGGGCGTGTCCCTGATCGCGGCCGCTTTCCTGCCATTGGCCGAGGCCATCCGGGTGGACGTAAAAGACCATGTTGTGGATCGCCCCGGTGTGAACGGCGTTGTAGAAATGATTCAGGGCTTCATCGAAGATGGGCTGACTGTCGCACAAGACCCCGATGGCGATCATCGAACACATGTTCGCCAGGGTCCAGTTCGCCCAGTAATGGGTATTGGTCTGACCCGCGAGCCACGAGGAGTTGCCCGGGTAATACTGGGTGAGCATGTATTGCTGGAACGCCGCGAAATCCGCCGGAGCCCAGCCCTCGTAGTCGCGCATTAATTCCCCGGCGCAGGCAAACGCATAGCCATAGAGGCCCATCCGCAGGAGGACGTTCGAGTTGCCGTCCCAGGCCGTGTGGGTGGCGGCCCAGGCGTTCATGATTTCGACCGCCTGATCCGCGTAGCTCGGGTTGCCCGAGCCGTGATAACGCAGCGCGGCTTGATACGCGCGGTGGGAATCGCGCGCCAGATTCATGTAGGTGTTTCCGCCATTTCCCGAATCGACAAAGACGGTGGGCACGGGAAAGGGACCGCCCATGTAAAATCCTTCATTGCCCACCAGAATGTCCCAACTGCCTTTCCACGGCTGCGCACCCGCGGCGACCTTGGCCGCCATACGGTCCAGATCCGCTTGCGTGGACAAAGCCCCTGGGTGCACGAACTGGGCTTTCGCGGACGGCGCGAGCACCATCAGGCCGAAACCGGCTACAAACGCCGGGAGAAATCCGGCCGCCTTCCGCACGCCGGCACGGGTGCTTGAGGCCGGTGCGAGGACCCTCGCGGGGACGATCGACGCGAGGCATTGCCATGACTTTAAAATGCCTTTCATGGGAGTCAGAATGGGACTTGTCGGATAAAAATCCTGCGGGCGTTCGGGATGATGGCTATCACCGCCGTGCAATCCCACGGAATCTACCATCTCTAGTTCCCTCAAACTGTTATGCCAAACCCGCCGCCGCTGATACGAATCAAGGCCGCAGGAAGCGAGGTGGGCAGCCCCCGCCTCCTCGCTGCGCGAACTCGGCACCGAGGGCTTCACCATGCTCACCGGCGACCACGCCGCCCTCGCCGCCCTCGCCGCCCTCGCCGCTGAGATCGCCCGCCAGACCGGCATCGACCGCTATCGCGCCCCGCAACCCCCGATGTTGGCCGCATCGGATTCGGCCCCGCTCCAATTCGAGATGCCCGCCGCCCCCCGGCAGGCGGGTGGGAACCGTAAGTCACCGTCGAATTGAAAGTAAGCGGATGCGCGTTGGCGGCGGCCACGCAAATGGCCGCCGCCTTGAGCAGGCAGAATCCCCGGTTGAAACAAGGCTTAACGGGTCTTTCGGTATCCCCCCAATTAATCCGCATTCACCGCCCTCTCCATTCCCGGGGATTCTGCCAAATCGGTCGCCGTTGATAGGCATCAGGCGGCTCTTATTGGGCCGTAGCACTGCTCTGGGGCGAATTCACGCTCTCGCTGCTGCCGTTGTAGGCCATCACGACATAGTAGTAGGTCACCCCGGCGCTCAGACCCGTGTCGGTGTGGCCGGTGCCGATGACATTGGTCGCAACCGCCGTGTAAGGACCGCCGCTTGCCGTGGCCCGCCAGACATCGTAACCGGTCGCCCCCGTGACAGCGGTCCAGCTCAGCACCACCTGCCCGGCTCCCGCCGTGGCCGTCGGGGCGGCCGGTGCGGCAAGGAGGCCGGCCGGACTGGTTGACATGACCGAACTCACCTCGGCACCCGTCAAGGCCCGCTCGTAGATGCGGAAGTCATCGATCCGCCCCGCCAGATACGGATCGGCATACTGCGACCTCCCGATGTAGTTCTTCGTCGTCGCCCCGAGACTCGACGGGGTGAGAGTCATCGCGGTGTTCTGCCCCACCTGCACGCCATCGACATACAGCGTGCCCGTCGAACCTCCGAGCGAGACCGCCACGTGGTGCCAACCCGTCGCAGGGAATACCGCGGTCCCGTCGATCTTCTGCTCGCCGCCCCCCCCCGACGTGGTGATCGCGAACCGGATGTTGCCATTGGCACCGTTCCTCGGCGTGAGGAACATGTTGCTGGCGGTGCTGGTCCCGAAGTCGAAGAACCGCTGCCAGTTCGCGGTCGAGTCCAGGTTCGCCCAGAAGCTGATCGTGCAGGCACTCAAGCCGTTGACCACACCGGTCGGCAGCGTGACGTGATCGTTCGATCCATCCAGGTCAACCGCGGTGACCGAGCGACCGAAGCTCCACACGGGGCTGTTCACCAGCGTTCCCGTCCAGCCGTTGCCCATCGCATCCGCCGCCGTCGCCCCCGTCGCCTCGTCGAATTTCACGTAGGCCCGCGGCCGCGTGAACGTCACCGTCACCTGCGAGGAATTCGAGCTCTCCCCACCGAGGTTCGAGGCCGAGACCACGTAGTAATACGTCGTCCCGCTCGCCGCGCTGCTGTCCGAATACTCCGTGCCGGTGATGCCGCTGAAGCTATCCGTGTAAGTCCCGCTGACAGTCCCGCGCTTCACGGTGTAGCTCGTCGCTCCCGAAACCGCGCTCCACGACAGGTCCACCGTCCCGCCCCAGCCGTTGCCCGCAAGTCCCCCCGGTGTCGCCGGCACCGGCGGCAAGGGCGTGGCTACGAGAGTCGTCGTGGCAATTCCCTCGCCCAGCGCAGTCGCGGCGACGATCTGGTAATAGTAAGTCGTCCCGTTGGCCGCGCTCGTGTCCGTGAACGAGGTCCCCGTAATCCCGACCGCGACATTCGAGTACGGCCCGCCGCTCGAGGTAGCCCGCTTCACGATGTAGCTCGTAGCCCCCGAAACCGCGCTCCACGAAAGCGCCACCTGCCCGTTCCCCGCCGTCGCGGCAGGACTGCCCGGCGCGGCCATCGACCCGGCGAGACCGCTGATCTCCGTCGCCGTCAAAGCCCGCCCGATGATCCGGAAGTCATCAACCCGGCCGTCCAGGTAAGGATCGTTCCACTGCGACTTGCCGAGATAGTTCTGCGTGGTGGCACCGAGCGACGACGGAGTCAGCGTCATCGCCGCGTTCTGCCCGACCTGCACGCCGTTGACGTAAAGCGTGCCGGTCGCCCCGTTGAGCACCACCGCGACGTGCTGCCAGCTCCCCGTCGCCAAGGCCGCGGTGCCATTGATGATCTGCTCGCCGACCGAAGGCGTGCGGATCGCGAACCGCACGGTGCCGGTACTCGAGAACCGCGGCGTGAGGAACAAATAGTTGTTCGTGCCCGTGCCGAAGTCGAAGACCCGCTGCCAGTTCGCCAGCGCATCGAGGTTCACCCAGGCGGCAAAGGTCGCCGTCGTCAAACCGTTGATCGCACCCGTCGGCAGCGTCACATGGTCGTTCGAGCCATCCAGATTCACCGCGTTGCCCGTCTTCCCCGCGACCCAGGTCGGACCGTTCACAAGCGTGCCGGTGCGGCCGTTGTCGGTGCTGTCCGCCGCCACCGTGCCCGCGCTCTCGTCGAACTTCAGGTAAGCCACGCCGTCCGCCGCCAGCGTCTGGATCGTCGCCACATCGACCGCATGGTTGTAGATCCGGAAATTGTCGATGCTGCCGTTGAACAACGGATCCGGCCACTGCGACTTGCCGATGTAGTTGACCGTCGGCTTGAAGTCCCCGGGATTGATCGTGACCGAATTGTTAGACGCAACCGCGTTACCGTTCACGAAAAGCGTCGCCGTGTCGTCCTTCAGCGTCACCGCGACATGCGTCCACTGCCCCGTGGCCATGGCCGCCGTGGTCACCGCCTGCTCGCTGCCGCCGTTCTTGATCGCGAAGCGCAAGCTCCCGCCGCCGTTCGGAGTCAGGAAAAGGTACTGCGACGTGCTGTTGCCGAAGTCGAAGATCCGCTGCTGCTGGTTGCCGCCGTTCCAGTACACCCACGCGGCCACCGTCATGTCCTGGTAGTCCGCCGCATTGCTCGGCAAGGTCACGTAATCATCGGTGCCATCGAGCACGAGCGCATTCCCCTGATGCCCCGCGGCATAAGCGGGTGTGCCCGTCGCCGCGCCATGAAGATTGCCCAAGCTATCGTCGGCGTTCCCCTCGAAGGCATAGTGCGCGCGCAATCCCGGCGCCAGAACCGTGATCGTGAGCGTGATGTCCACGAAAGCACCCGCGTTGTCGGTCACCCGCACCGTGAACGTATTCACACCCGCATCCGCCGCACTCGGCGTGCCCACCAATGTGCCGTCGGTCGCGACCACCAGCCACGACGGCCCGGACACCTTGCTGAAGGTCAACTCGGCTCCCGCATCAATGTCGGAGGCATCCCCCGCAAGCGAGGCCGTGAGATACGACTGCCCCGCGCTCACGCTCAACTTCGTCAGCGACGAACTGCCCCACACCGGCGCATCGTTCACGTTGTCCACCGTGATCCAAAGGTTCGCGTCGTCGGTCGCCCCGCTCGAATCCGTGACACGCACCACCGCCAGCCACACCCCGACATCCCCATTGCCCGGAGTTCCGGAAAGCGTCCCGTCCGCAGCCACCGAAAGCCACGCCGGGCCGGTGACTTTGCTATAGGTCAGCGTGCCGCCGTTCGCATCCGTCGCGCTTCCGGCCAGCGTCTGTCCCGTGTAAGCGGCATCCTCCGTCGCAGCAGCCTTCACCATCGGATCGCTCGTGAAGGTCGGCGCGCTGTTGCTGCCGCCTTGCCCCCACAGGCCATACACCTCGTTGCCCGTGAGACCGTAATTGTAGATCCGGAAGTTATCGATGCGACCGTTGAAGTAAGCGTCGCCGTTCCACATGCTGCGGCCCAGGTAGCAGAAGGTCTGGCTGAACATCGGCGAAAGCCGCGGCGAGGAGCCGGCCGCGACCGGCAGGCCGTTCACGTAGAGCGTGGCGGTCTCGCCGTTGAAGGTGACGGCCAGGTGCGTCCAGGTCGCCGTTGGCATCGTGGGCCCGACCAGGGCGATCGTGCCGTCGGTGCCGCGCGAGGTCGTCATCGTGAACCCGATCTTGCCGGTGCCTTCCTTGACGGTGAGCATCATGAACTTCTCGATCTCGCTGCCGAAGTCGAAGACGCGCTGCCAATTGTTGCCGCCGTTCCAATAAACCCAGGCCGCGAGGGTGACATCGCGGGAGAGGCCGGAGTGAACCGGGAGCTGGACATATTGGTCAGTGCCGTTGAGCGAGATTGCCTGTCCGCCGCCGAAGCCCTGGGCATAGCCGGGAAGTGCCGTGCCCTTCGGCGTGCCATGGCGGGTGCCCGTGCCGTCGTTGGCGCTCCCTTCGAAGGTGTAGCTGGCGACGACCGCCTGGTTCACCAGCAACGGCGTGCTCTCGAGATTGCCCGTCGGCGTGACGGCCACGACCTTATAGTAATAGCTGCCGCCGTTGGCGACGGTGTCGTCCGTGAAGTTGAGGTTCGGTTCGACCGCCGTGCCGAGCGTCGTGTAGGGGCCGGCGGCGCTGGCGGCCCGTTGGATCTGGTAGCTGGTCGCCGTGGCGCTGCCCCACCAGTTCAGGATGACCTGGTTCTTGCTCCACTGCGCGAGCAGTCCGCTGGGAGCGGTACCGGTGCTCGTGTTGTCCCGTGCGTAGGTAAGGCTGCCCAAGCCCAGATGATCCTGCGCGGAGGGATGGCCGCCGGGCACGGTGACACCCTCGGGCCGGATCACGTTCATCCCGAGCTTGCTCCACGGCGCGGCGACGCCTTTCACGTTCGCGTAGTGATTGTAGATGATCTCGTAGGAGGTGTAGCCGCCC
>CAMLOZ010000172.1 GCA_946481625.1 uncultured Haloferula sp.
GCTCACGCCGGAGGATGTCGCCTGCGCAATCCTCACCATCCTGGACGCCCCTCCCCATGTGGAGATCGGGGATATCCTGCTGAGAAGTTCGGACCAAAGGATGTGAATGGAGACGCTCGCGGAAATTGAAGAGTTCCGCCACCCCGGGAGCGCGCCCCGGTCAAGGTAAGTCGCCGTTGAACGTCTTCACTGCATGCTCGGCTGGAAATTCCCGCCCTGCAGCCTCGCCTTGGCTTCCCCCACCAGGAAGAGCGAGCCGGCCACGAGGATCGGGCCTTCCGCGAGCATCGCGGCGTCGAAGGCGGCATCGAAGCCGGTATGGCATTCGTACGGCGGGGCTCCGGCAGGCAAGCTCGCGGCAAGTTCCTCCGCAGGCAGGGCCCGCGGGGTATCGACCGGACAAAAGTGGATCCTTGACGCCACGGGAACGAGCAGGGCGAGGATGCCACTCACGTCCTTCGCAGCCACGGCGCTGAAAACGAGCACCGCCTTGCGGTCGCAGTACTGTTCGCGCCAGGTATTCGCCAATACCTCGGCCCCCTGGGGGTTGTGTGCCCCGTCGAGGATCACCTCGCGCCCTGCATGGGAGAAGATCTCGAAGCGTCCGGGCCAGCGGACCGTCGAGAGCCCGTGATGCACCACCCCGTAGTCGAGATGGATGCCCGCGGCGTGAAGACATTCCAGCGCGAGCGCGGCATTCCAGCGCTGGTGGGCTCCCGGCAACGCGACCGGATAGCCTTCCAGCGGAGCCTCGATGAAGCGCAGCGGCGAGCGGCGTTCGTTCGCCTCTTTCTCCATGACACGTCGCACCCCGCTTTCCTGCGGCGCGCAGATGGCCGGCTTGCCCTCCACAAAGATCCCGGCCTTCTCGGCGGCGATCTGTTCGATCGTTTCGCCCAGCCACTGCATGTGATCGAGACCTATTGGCGTGATGGCACAGACGTCCGCCGGTACCGCGGTGGTCGCATCGAGTCGTCCCCCCATGCCGGTCTCCAACACGATGATCTCACAATCCCGCTCGCGGAACCAGCGCATCGCCAGCACCAGGGCGATCTCGAAGAAGGTCGGATGCGGGTCCAGCGTGGCGCAAAGCGCGCGCAATTCCGTGAGCATCGCCGCGCAATCCTCCTCCGGGATTTCCACGCCCGAAACGCGGATCCGCTCGCGGAAATCGATGAGATGCGGCGAGGTGAAGAGGCCCGTGCGGTTCCCCGCGGCACGCGCCACCGCATCGATCATCGCGCAAGTACTACCCTTCCCGTTGGTCCCGGCCACATGGATGACCTTCACCCCGTGGTCCGGATAGGCCAGATACTCCTTGAGCAAGCGCCGCGGCCCGTCCAGCCCGAGCTTGATCCCGAAGAGCTGGGTGGAGAACAGCCAGTCGATGGATTCGGAGTAGGTCATGGGGAGTCCGGGGGAAGGTTGCGACCCATTCCAAGCGACGGATGTAGCAATCGATGTCTCACGACGACGACCCAAATGGCCGAATTCTGCCGATCGATCCGATGAACCACCGACCACGGCAGGGTCCTGAACAGGGCCTTCCGAAACAAGTCCCCCACGGGAAACCCGAACTCGGGATGCCTTGCGGGTTTTGCAACCACTCCTTCCAACTCCAACTCGAAGCGTCTCGCGGTGAGAGGGGACCTCTCCTCCAGGTAGGCAATAGTCTCCCGGACATCGCCAATCGCGTCTTCGATGTAGCGGATTTCCATCCTCAACGTCGAAGCGACTTCATCAAGTCTTCGTGAGTCATCCAAGACCCGCCTGCTGACTCGAACTTGCTCCAACGCGCCTCAGCCAATTCGAGCAATTCCGCATCTTCGTCCGACTCCTGAACGCGGGAGAGAATCTCTTCGGCGACCGCCCTGCGTTCCGCGGGATCAAGCGCCATGATCTTCTCAAGAAGCTCCATTCCCGTTTCACTCATGGCACCTAAATAGCACGGTATTCCGACCGCGTCCATCCGCCTCACGCCGGCATCATGTAGCCGAGCAACTGGGCCAGCTTGTCCCGCAGCTTCGTGCGCGGCACGATCGCATCGACCAGGCCGTGCTCGAGCATGAACTCGGCGGTCTGGAAGCCGGGCGGCAGGTTCTGGTGGGTCGTCTCCTTCACCACCCGCGGGCCGGCGAAACCGATCATGCACTTCGGCTCGGCGAGGTTGATGTCGCCGATGGTCGCGAAGGATGCGGTGACCCCACCCGTGGTGGGATGGGTCATCACGGAAATGTAGGGCAGTCCGGCCTCCGAGAGACGGGCGAGCGCGCCGCAGGTCTTGGCCATCTGCATCAGCGAGAGCATGCCTTCCTGCATCCGCGCGCCGGAGGATGCGGACACGATCACCACGCCGCGCTTCTCGGCGATCGCCAGTTCCACCGCACGGGTGATCTTCTCACCGACCACCGAGCCCATCGAACCGGCGAAAAACTTGAAATCCATCACCGCGATCATCGCGGGAGCGCCGCCGATGTTCAGGCGCCCGGTCACCACCGCATCGTCGAGGCCGGTCTTCTCGCGCATGCCGCCGACTTTCTCGCGGTAGTTGGAGAACCCGAGCGGGTTGGCGGAAATCATCCCCTGCTCGGTCTCCGCGAAGCTGCCCGGATCAGCCAGCAGTTCGATCCGCTCGCGCGAATCCATCAGGAAGTGGTAGCCGCAGTGGTGACAGGTCTGCAGGTGCTGCTTGAGCTCCAGCTTGTGGAGCATGGCCCCGCAGTCGGGACATTTGGCCCAGAGGCCCTCCGGCATGTCATCGCGGCCGCGGCCGGGGCGGAGGGGTGGCTTGTTGAAGATGCCCATGGATTCGTGAGGCGCGACGCTAACCGCGCATGACAGTGACGACAACCACCTTTTGAACTCCTTCGCGGCGCAAGATGCGGGCACACTCCCCGGTGGTTGCGCCGGTGGTGAAAACATCGTCCACCAACAGGGCTCCGGCCGGGCGTTCCTTGAAGAAAGCCCGGCCGGCGCGGGAAATATCGAAGGCTCCGCGCAGGTTCTTCAGGCGCTGGGCCCGGCTCAGCCGCGTCTGGCTGTCCGTGCCGCGCCGCCGCAGCAGCCCCTTGAGCAAAGGTAGCCCGGTGAGGCGGGACATCGGCAGGGCGATTTCCTCGGCCTGGTTGAAGTGCCGCCACAGCTTCCTGCGCCGGTGCAGGGGAACAGGGACCAGCGGCCATTTCCGGTCCAATGCCTCCAGCAGGCGCGGGTCCTCGTCGAAAGGACGGACCGCCAGACGGCCCAATTCCGGTGCCAGATGGATCCGGCGCTGGTATTTGAGCTGGTGGATCATGTCCAGAACCACCGGTTGATTCGCGATCGCCGGACGGGCGAACTCGAAGGCGAAGTCCAGATTCCGGCAGTTCGGGCACTCGAAATCCGTCTCGATCCGCCCGTCGAAGGGTTCGGCGCAGCGCAGGCAAAAGGGCGATTCCAGCGAGGGAATCGCTCCTTGGCAGGCCTCGCACAGAGAGCGGTCACCGGCGATCCCGGTCCCGCAGGCATGGCACACCGCAGGGAAAAGCAGGTCGAGCGCTCCGGACCACAGGCGGCTCAAGCCAGCGGCGCGAACCCTCTCTCCCGCCGCTTCAGCTACGGTAGTCCGCCACTTGTTCACGTTCGCGGGTCATCGCGTGGACCAGGAATCCCGTGACGGCGATCACGGAGAGCGGCAGCAGCCCTTCCTTCAAAGTCTCCCCCACGAACCAGTGGAGTTCCCTGGGCAGCCCCGGCACGGGCCAGGTGGCCGCCTTGAAAACCTTCTCCCCGAAGACCCAGCCGAAATGCAGGCCCACCGGCAGCCACAGCGAGGCCGTGCGGTAGCGGGAATATGCCAGCACGATCCCCACTCCCGAAAGCACCAGGAAGGTGGAAACCATCGGCATGGGATCGGTAAAGCGCCCGAAAATCTTGCCCAGCAGGAAGAAGCCCGCGCCCGCCGACTCCGGGTCCGGAACGATCACCCCGACCGGCGGCGCCATGAAGTGCACGAAGGCGAAGAGGAAGGAGAGCAGCGCGATCGCCACCGGTGGCCGCATCGCCCGCAGGAAGATCCCCAAGAGCACGCCCCGGAACAAGACCTCCTCGATCAAGCTGACCACCAGCGCGGCGGGCAGCGCCTTCCGCACCGCCTTGAGCCAGTCGATGCTCTCCACGAACTTGTTCGGCACGCCGCGCGCGGAGACCGGAGCATCGCGCCAGACGAAGCAGCCGGACTGGATCATCACCCAGCCGGAAAAAAGCAGAAGCCCGGCGGCGATGAAGAAGCCGGTCCCGAACTGGAGCCAGCCTTGCCGGTTGCGCTGCAGGGGCTGGCCGAGGTTCGACAGCACCGCATGGTCGGGCAAACGCAGCGACCAAGGCGTATCGCGGTAGGAACCCGGCGGGCGCCCCAGCCGGAGCCATCCCATCAGGGGAAACAACAGCACCACCGCGGACAAGAGGACCGCACGGTTGAAAAAGCGCGGGAAATCCGAGCGTCGTGCGGCATCCGCCACCGTCTCGATCATCCAGTTGCCGTCCTTCTCGGCGAAGACCTCCCCCAAGCCTTTGCCCATTTGATAGAGCCACGGCGCGGTCAGGGCACCGAGAAGCAGCACGGCTGCCACATAGGCGAAGATTTTGAAGACATCGCTCTGCAAGCCGCGCCGCACGGCATGGAGAATGAAGTCCCAAGTAAAAAGTTCCAAGTTCCAAGTTGGAATAACTCCAAGGGAACACGTCATGCAGCCGTCGAGCCGCTACCTTGGAACTTGGAACTTCCCCCCATTGGCACTTGGCACTTCTGCCTTGGAACTTCAGGCTTCCGGCATGGAGACCCACGAGTGGCGCGAGCGGACGGAAGAAGGACTGCGCTTCTGGCGCGCATCCCGCCACGCGAACCGCTGGGCCTTCCAAACCACCCTCAAGACCGACCCCGACTGGACCCCGGTGGACCCGGTTCCCCGCGAGTTGTGGGCCGAGTTACGGGAAATCCTGTGGCGGAAATACCAGCGCAAGCGTTGCCCGTGGGAGTGGATCGAGGCGATCGACAAGATGCTCGCCGAAGAAGAAGGGTAGCCGGTCCGGCGCAAGCCCCGCTTGCCGGTCCGCCCGGGTTCGAGGCCGTGCGCATGATCGGCCGGATCGCCAGCCTGCTCAGTGCTGCAGGTTCTTGATGGTCTGGAAGATCGCCGTGATCATCAGGTAGGCCATGGTGCCGATCAGGCCAGCCATGATGATGAGGATCGTCGGCATGATCAGGGCCATGATCCGGGAAAGGCTCTTGTCGAGTTCCTTGTCATAGCGCTCCGCGGCCCGGCGCAATGAGAGATCGAGTTTGCCGGTCTGCTCGCCCACCGAGACCATGTCGATGAGGAGTGCCGGGAAAGCACCTGTGCGGATCAGGGCCTTCGAGAAGGCGCGGCCGTCGCCCACCTGGTCGATCACCGTGTTGAGATTGTTCCGCAGGGCCAGGTTCTGCGTCGCATCCCGGGACAATTCGAGGGCGCGCAGAAGCGGCAGGCCGTTGCCCGCGAGATTTGCCATCGTTTCGAGGAACTGGACGTAGAAGCGGCTCGACACCACCGGCCCCATCAGCGGGGCGCGCAGCTTGAAGGTGTCCCAGGTCAGGCGGTTGTCCGGATTGTCCTTCCAGGCCTTGAAGAACAGGCCCGCCGCCACCAGCAGGATCAGGATGACATACCAGTAGGACTTGATCAGACCGACCACCTTCATCATGAGCTGGATCGGCAGCGGCAGCTTGCCGCCCGGCGTGCTCTCGATCAGCGTGGTGAGCTGGGGAATGAGGATGGTGACGAACACCACCGCCACGCCGATGCCCGCCAGGATGAGGAAAGCGGGATAGATCATCGCCAGGATGAGGCGGCCCTGGAGCTCGGCCAGCGTCTTCAGGTAGTGGGCCTGGCGCTTGAGAATGGTATCGAGCGCGCCCGAAGCCTCGCCCGCCGCAGCGAGCGAGCAATAGAGCGGACCGAAGCTGGGGCTCACGCGCTTGAGCGCGGTGGAGAAGTTCATGCCGTCGCGCACCAGTTGGCGAATGCGGCTGGCCACCTCCTTGAGGCCGCCGAGCTCCTGGCGGTTCTCCATCGACTGGAGCGCCGGTTCGAGTTGCAAGCCCGCGCCAAGCATGTCCGAAAGCTCCTCGGTGAACATGATCACCTCCGGTCGCTTCAGCTTGAGCGGTCCCTCGGGCGTCTTGTCGTCGACCTCCCTGAGCTTGTCCTTGGCGGCCGCCTTCGATGACGGCTTGGCGGCTGCCGAAGCGTCGGGCTTGGCTTTCTTCGCCGCGGCGGCGGAAGATGCCGAGACGGACTCCTTCAAACTCACCGGCTGCAAGCCGCGGCGGTCGAGCACGCGCAAGGCTTCCGGACGATCCGCGGCATCCACCTCCCCGGTCTGCACGCCGCCGGAGGCACTCAGGGCTTTGTAAGAGAAGACTGGCACGGGAAGCGGGATAGAAGATATAAGATCGATGATCGATGAAACTTGAGACCTCGGATTTCAGAATCGGCAACCAGTGATCCGCATCGGGCTCGAAATTTGGAACTTGGACCTTCCGACTTGGCACTTCACTCCGTGGCGATGTCGGTCGAGGTCACGGAGATCACTTCCTCGATGGTCGTCTGGCCCTGCATCACCTTGATCCAGCCGTAACCGCGCATCGGGATGAATCCCTCCTTCACCGACTGGGCGCGGATGTCCGGGGCGCTGGCACCGTGGGCGATCATGTCCTGCATCGCCTGGCTCAGCACGACGACCTCGTAAATGGCGAGACGGCCTTGGAAGCCCGTGCCCCGGCAGCGGTCGCAGCCCTTCGCAACGAAAGCCTGGCCCTCGAGGTTCATCGGAATGCCCAGTTCGCGGCGGTCGTCCATGGTCACCTCCCGCGGCACCTTGCAGTGCGGGCAGAGCCGGCGGACAAGGCGCTGGGCCAGGAAGGCTCGGACGGCCGCGGAAACGAGGAAGGGCTCCACGCCCATGTCGATCAAACGGCTGATGCCGCCCAGCGCATCGTTGGTGTGGAGGGTGGAGAACACCAGGTGACCGGTGAGCGAGGCGCGGATGGCGATTTCCGCGGTCTCGAGGTCGCGGATTTCCCCGATCATCACCACGTTCGGGTCGGCACGGAGAATGGAGCGGAGTCCGGCGGCGAAGGTGAGGCCGATGTCCGACTTCACCGCGATCTGCATCACGCC
>CAMLOZ010000173.1 GCA_946481625.1 uncultured Haloferula sp.
AATAGCGGTGTGTTGCCCGTATCTGAATGCCAGCCAGCACAACAGAATTCCGGCAATCAGTGCCCCGATCACGACCTTGCCCCGATCTTTCATGGCGATTGCTACCAAGCGATAATGTTGATTGGAATTGGGTCCCCGCTAACCGGGCCGGTGTGAAGGTCTGACAACGAGAATTCAATGATTGCGGTCAAAACCCCGCACGCCCTGTAAATTTGTATGACCTTGATGTATCCGCAGTTCGCTCCGCCATAGCCCGATCTGCACATCCCCCCGCGGAACGAATTTACGGGATCATAGCTGTCGCTCACACACTTTGTCCCAGGGGCAGTTCCTGTCAAGGTGACTTTGAAGGTGAGGGGGTTCCCCAACGCCCAAGATGCTGCATAATCCGATGTCAGCCAGGTTTCCACGCGGGCAGTCACCGTCACCTGGGTGTCGCTGTAGCTAACGGATGGCGTGATATCAAGTCTCACTTTCGAGCTGATGTCTCCGGATGGGGTTGTCTTGATCGGAGAGTAAACCGTACCCGTGAAAAACCCTTCGGTCCAAGTGTAAGAGCAAGGGCATCCGCCACTCGTGGCAGCCCGCACCGACTCGGTGGCATTCCAGGCAACCAACGCGCCGACCGATGCTCTCAAAGAGTCAACTAAGTTCGGGATCAGAGTAATATCACCCTTCCCGAAGGTGGTACGAGCGCGGACTGCCCACTGCTGGCCGCCGCCGTGCGCGCGCTGACCGCACTGTCGATCGGTGCCGCGCAAACGCTGAAATTCGGCTTGGGCCGCTTCGACACTTTCGCCGCGAATCCACCCGAAGCGCTCGCCGGGAGTGGGAAATTAGGCGCCCATGAGATTTTTTTTCAACAGGCGTGTCCGGTTTCGGCACCGAAATCCGCCTAGGAGGGAGAAGCCGCCCCAAGTGAAGCGGGCGGCACCTCCAAACCCATGAAACCAAAAAGCCCCCATTGGCGGAGCTGCGCCGCCGTCGTCGTCATTATTCCTGCCGTCTCCCATGCGGCGGTCTTGAGCCATGACTCGTTCTCGGGATACACCGCGGGCGAACTCCCCGCCAATCCCTCGCCCGCTGTCGCCGGCTACACCGGAAACTGGACGGACGTGGACTTCGGCGATGCCGAGCCGTCCATCACCGCCGGTTCACTCGTCTACGGCAATGCGCTGTATGCCGGCTCTTCCGGTGACAGGGTCGCCGTCGCGAATAACACGACCGGCGGCGAAATCAACGCGGGCAACAGCGGGCGTGTCTACCGCACCTTGGACAGCACCCTGGCGGTGACCGATTCGACCGCAGGCACGCTCTACATGAGCTTCCTCTTCCAGAGCGGCCAGGAGACCGGCGCGACGACTTACCAGATGCTCTCGCTCTATAACGCGACAACATCGGACGCCAACCGCAACTTCGATATCGGCCTGACGACCAACGGCGGGCAAACGGGAACGGCCTATAACTTCGGGATCGACAATACCTACACGACCACCGGCGTTGCCGCGGACACCACCGTGCACCTGTTCGTGGTGAAGTTCGATCTCGGCGCGGTGGCGGGCTCCGACAGCGTCACCGTCTGGGTGGACCCCACCCTCGGTGCGGGGGATCCGACGGGCGGTGTGACCGTGACCGGACAGACCCTGACGTGGGACCGGTTGACCTTCTCCGACTACGAAGGCAACTCCGCGGCTTGGGATGAAGTCCGCTGGGGCACCGACTTCAACTCGGTCACCGTTCCGGAACCGGCCGCCGGCCTGCTCGGTTCGATCGGAGCCCTGATGCTCCTTCGCCGCCGGAGACGCTAGCCCGCGTTCTTGTCCGGGCTCCCCATCGATTTCTCAAAACTCCGATCCTATCCACTTGTGAAACCCTTGTCCGTTTTCCTGCTTGCCGCGGGCCTTGCCGTGCCGATGACAAGCATTGCCGCCATTCTCAGCCAGGACTCCTTCTCCGCCTATGCCGTGGGAGCGGAGCTCCCGGGCCTGAACCCCTCCATCGTCGGCTACACCGGCGCGTGGACGGATGTCGCCTTCGGCAATGCCGAGCCCGCCGTGATCGCCGGCAGCCTGGCCTACGGAGGCACGAACTATGCCCCCGGCGGCGGCGAAAAGGTGGGCAAGGCCGCTGACGGTGCCGGAATCGCGGCCGGGAACAGCGGCCGGGTGGAGCGCCTTCTGGACAGTTCCCTGGCGGTGACGAATGCAACCACCGGCACCACCCTCTACCTGAGCTGGTTGTTCCAGACGGGCAACGAGGGAACCGCAGCTAATGCCAATACCTATCAAACGCTTGCCCTTTGGAACGGCACCGGTGCCACCGACAGCCTGCGTGACTTCGAAGCCGGCATCGCGGCGGGAGACTTCGCGACCACGAACTACGGCTTCCGTGTCGATAGTAATGCCCCCGCCAATCTGAACGTGGCACCCGATTCCAACGTCCACCTCTTCGTCGCGAAATTCGTGCTTAGCGATCAGTCTCTCGGCGACAGTGTGACGGTGTGGATCGATCCCGTCCTCGGTGCCGGTGAGCCGGTCGGAGGCGTGACTGTCAGTGGCAAGGACCTGGCGTTCGACCGCCTGGTCCTCTCCGACTACGCGAGCAATTCCTCCGCATGGGATGAGATCCGCTGGGGGACGACATTCGACAATGTGACCGTCGATCCGGTCTTTCCTTCCATCCCCGTTTTCGAGTCCCAACCCCAGGCCTATGCGGGATTCGTCGGCGACAATGTCGTCCTCCAGGGAGGAGCCGTCTCTTCGCCTGCACCCACGTTCCAATGGCAGTATTCGGAGGATGGCATCAGCAACTGGAGCAACATTCCGGATGCAACTTCCTCGACTCTGGAGATGGTCTTCGCAACCTATGACAGCAACGGTTTCTACCGCCTGATCGCCACCAATGCGAACGGCTCGGCAACGAGCGACCCCGTCCTGGTCGATCTGATCTATCCCGCCCCCACGATCACCACCCAGCCGGCCTCCGCCTTTACCGAGCAGGGGAACGATGTCCAGATCTTCGTGGCCGCATCGGGCCTGGGCACGCTGAGCTACCAATGGTACAAAGATGCCGATCCGATTCCCGGTGCCACCTCCGACCTGCTGGCAATTGCCGATGTGGGAGAAGACGACGAGGGCTCATACTGGGTGCGTATCACCGATGACGCCGCGGAGGCGGACAGCCTGCCTGCCACCACGGTCGATTCGGATTTTGCCATTCTGGAAGTCTTCCCGCCGTGGAACGGTCTGGTCAGTCACGACCCCTTCGCCACCACCGCCGGCTACACGGAGGGTGCGCTGGCTAACCAGAACCCGGCCATTGCCGGTTATGTGAATCCGTGGGAGATCACCAACGGCTTCGGCCCGATCTCGCCGGTGGTCTTTTCCGGTTCGCTGGTTTACCCGGATCCATTCTATTTGGGCTCCAGCGGTGATCGTGTCGGTACCCCCGCGGATGCCGAAACGATCAATGCCACGAACTCCGGGCGTGTCGGCCGCTTGTTGGCACCCGAACTGGTGGTGAACGATGCAACGACCGGAACGCGCTATGTGAGCTGGTTGTTCCGGTCCGGCTTCGAGAATGCCGCGCCGAGCCCCCAGATCTATCAGACCCTGGCCCTCTTCAATGGCGTCTTGGGCACGGACGCAAACCGCGACTTCGAGGCGGGAATCGCCAGCGGCGACTTCGCCACCACGAACTACGCCTTCCGGCTCAACAACAATGCCGGGATGGTCGGAAACCTCGGCGTGCCGTCGGACGGGAATGTTCACCTCTTCGTCGCGAAGATCGAGCTCAGCAGCACGGCCGGCGGGGACAGCGTGACGGTATGGATCGACCCTGACCTCGGCTCGGGTGATCCGGCGGGTGGCGTGACGGTCGCAGGTGCCGACCTGCTGTGGGACCGCATCGCACTCTCGGACTACGCCAGCGACTCGTCCAGTTGGGACGAAATCCGCTGGGGAAGCAGCTTCGATAGCGTGACCCTCAACCCGAATCCTCCCGATACTTACGCCGAGTGGATCGCCGCTTATCCCGGCGTCGGCGCGCTCGGCGGGTTCGAAGACGATGCCGACAGCGATGGCATCAAGAACGGCCTCGAGAATGTCTTCGGCACCGATCCTTCGATCGCCAATCCGGGCATCGCCCAGATCGCGAAGAGCGGCAGCACCTTGACCTTCCAGCACCCGCAAAGTGGATCGGCCGCCAGCGACGTTACCGCCGCCTATCGCTGGTCCACCGACCTCGCCACTTTCCATGGCAGCGGTGCGAGCAGCGGTGGGACCACCGTCACCATCACACCGCAATTGGACACGCCCGCGGCGGGAACGACAACGGTGACCGCGACCGTAACCGGTGACCAGCCATCGCGCCTGTTCCTGCGGCTCGAGGCGACCCAAGAGCCCTGAAACTCCTTCGCTCTGCCCGGGGTGTGTGCCTTCCGTCGGAGGGTTCCCGGATGAAGGCACACGGGGCGGTAATGCGACCGGAGCGGGGACGCCCGCTCCGGTCGATTTCTCTCCCCGCGTCCGGCGATCTCCTACTCACGATGACCATGCTCCGTTCCGCGATGCTCTGGGCCTTCCTGCTTTTGCCGGCAGGAGCCCAATACCTCGGCCATGATCCGTTCGCTGCATACACCGCCGGTGCGGAACTCCAGTCGGCGGGAAATCCGGAGATCGCCGGTTACTCCGGCGGTTGGCTCGACATCGACTTCGGAGATTCCGAACCCACGGTGACAGCCGGCTCGTTGACGTATGCCGACTCGCTCTATGCGGGATCAAGTGGCGACAAGGTGACCAAAGCTGCCGATACGGCTGGAATCTCGGCTGCGAACAGCGGCCGCGCCTACCGCCTGTTAGACGGATCCCTGAAGGTGGATGACACGACCGGCGGCGTCCTCTACTTGAGCTGGCTCTTCCGGACCGGGAACGAAAACACCGCGGCCAATCCTGACACCTACCAGACGCTCGCCCTCTACGACGGAAGCACCGCGGACGCGAACCGTAACTTCGATGCGGGGATCGCCAGTGGTGATTTCGCCTCCCCCGACTATGCTTTCCGGGCGGAGAATAGCGCGTCGTTCCGTGGCAATCTCGGCATCGCACGGGATTCGGCTGTCCATCTCCTGGTCGCCAAGTTCAGCCTCAGCACCTCCAACAACGGCGACAGCATCACGGTGTGGATCGATCCGGTTTTGGGCGGTGGGGAACCTTCCGGCGGCGTGACCCGGAGCGGGTTCAACACGCAGTTCGACCGGATCGCCTTGTCCGACTACGCGAGCAATTCATCGGCCTGGGATGAGATCCGCTGGGGCAGCTCCTTCGACAGCGTGACCGTGCTCCCGGCCCAGCCGTTCTTCCTGCTGCATCCGGCGGGCTACTCCGGGATGGTGGGTGATACGATCACATTGACTTCGGAAGCTGTCGCCAATCCTTCTCCTGCTTTCCAATGGCAGTTCTCCACCGATGGCTCCGCTTGGTCCGCGATCTCCGGAGCCACCTTCGCGACGTACTCGATCCCGACCGCCCCCTACTCGGCGAACGGCTCCTACCGCGTGGTCGCCACCAATCCGAACGGTTCCGCTACCAGCGGGGCCGCCCCGGTGGACGTGAGCTTTCCGGCCCCGGAGATTTCGCGGCAACCCTCGCCGCTGGGCGTGGAGGCCGGGGGGAATGCCACCTTCACGGTGGAGGCCTCCGGTCTCGGGACCCTCGCTTACCAATGGTTCAAAGGCGGCGCAGCGATTCCGGGTGCCGTGTCGCCCACGCTGATGCTAGGCAGCGTCTCCGAAGCGGACGCGGGTGTCTATACCGTGAGGATCACCGATGATGCGGCGGTTTCCTCCGGGCTGGAACCTGTCTTCGTCCTCTCGGATCCCGCGATCCTGATCCTAGGCGATCTGGCGGACTACGAGGCCGGCCTCACCTTCCGCCTTTACGACATCCAGGAAGCGATGGATCAGCTCTACCCGTTGGTGCCCGGCCAGACGCCGAACGTGGACCAGAAGCGCGGCACCATCGACTGGGCCGGCAGCGGCGATTTCGCGGATTATGCCCAGGAATTCGTCGTCGAGTGCTTCGCGGACTTTTTCGTCCCCGCCACCGGCCAGCACGAGTTTCGCCTGACCTCCGCGGACGGATCGGACCTGTGGCTCGGCGGCACGCTTGTGATCGATCACGACGGCGAACATGCCGCGACCGCCGCCACCGGCGGCATCTCCCTGGCCGCAGGGCTGCATCCGCTGAAGCTGCGCTTCTTCCAAAATACGGGAGAGGCCGTACTAAAATTGGAGTGGCGGCCCCCCGGTGCCGCGGATTTCACGACGGTTCCCGCCTCTTCCTTCCTGACAACCGCCGGCGTCACCCGCGTCGTGGCTCCGGGAAAAAAGAACGTCATCCGTCCCGGCGACGGCTCGCGGCCCGGCAGCGGCCAGCCCTTGAACGCGGTCCATCCCTCGTGGCGCGTCACGAAGATCCATCCCTCCTCGTTCAATCCGAAGGTCGGAGCGATGGCGGTACATCCTACCGATGGCCGGCTCTTCGTCACCACCTTCAATCCGAACCAGAACAGCACCCCTGATCCTTTGCCCGGCGGGGACGGGAAGGTATGGGCGCTTGCCAATACCATGGGCGAAGACCCCCAGGCGGTAACCGTGACCGAAGTCGCCGCGGGCCTTTCCGAGCCGCTGGGGATGAAGTTCATCAACGGCGACCTCTACGTGTCCCAGCGGATGGCGGTGACCCGGCTCCGCGATACGGACAGCGACGGCTACTACGAAACCAAGGAAAACGTCGGCGGCGGCTGGGTGTCGGACAACTACCACCAGTTCCATTTCGGCCTGATCGAGCGGGACGGCTTCGCCTACACGACCCTTTCGACCTCGATCCACTTCGACTATCCCGGCCTCAACGGCCCGAATCCGCCGAACCGCGGGACACTGGTCCGGACCAATCTAAGCACCGGTGAAGTCAGCTACCTCGCGGGCGGCCTGCGCACCCCGAACGGCCTGTGCTTCGGGCCGGAGGGCGAGATCTTCCAGACCGACAACCAAGGCGCCTGGCAGCCCTCGTCCCGCCTCAACCATCTCCAGCAGGGTCATTTCTACGGCCACTACAATAGCACCGCGGATGGCGGCAGTCCGAGTCTCTTCGCCG
>CAMLOZ010000174.1 GCA_946481625.1 uncultured Haloferula sp.
GACAAGCGCCGGTCCCTGCTCAAGCAAATGGAGAAGCGCGTCGTCACCCATGCCCCCTTCGAGGCGGACAAGCACGTGACCTGGATCCGGCCCGACCTCGTTGCCGAAATCGAGTTCGCCGAACTCACCCGCGAAGGCTCCATCCGCCAGGGCAGTTTTATCTCGCTTCGGGAGGACAAATCGGCCGCGGAGGTGCATCTTGATTCCGTGGAGCAGGCATCCATTGGCGAAGAGGAGTCCACCGTGCGCGGGATAGTCATCACGCATCCCGAGCGCGTCGTGTTTCCCGCGGATGGGATCCAGAAGCTGGAAGTCGCCCGCTACTATGAACGGGTCGCGGAACTGATGATGCCGCACATCGAGGACCGTCCGCTCGCGCTCCTCCGCGCGCCCGACGGGATCGGCGGTGGAACCTTCTTCCAGAAAAGCTTCAAGGATCACGTGCCGCCCAAGGTGAAGATGAAGACCCTGGACGACGGCACGGAAGTGATCCACATCGGTTCGGTCGAAGGCCTCATCTCCCTCATCCAGTTCGGCGTCCTGGAGATCCATCCATGGGGTGCCTCACTGGCGAATGTCAACAAGCCCGACGTGCTGGTCTGGGATCTCGACCCGGACAAATCGGTGCCTTGGCCGGAGACGCTGGGCGCGGCCTTCCTGCTCCGCGACTTCCTCGCCAAGCATCATCTCCAGTCGCAGGTGAAGACTTCCGGCGGCAAGGGGCTGCACGTCATGCTCTACCTCAAGCGGCTGCACGATTGGGAAATCATGAAGCCCTTCGCGAAGGCGGTCGCCGCGCGGGTCGCCGAACTCAGCCCGCGCCGCTTCACGATCGTCGCCAGCAAGGCCAAGCGCGGCGGCAAGATCTACATCGACTGGCTCCGCAACGGCAAAGGGGCCACTTGCATCGCCCCGTGGGGCTTGCGCGCACGGGACGGCGCCGCGGTCTCCACGCCGCTCAATTGGAAAGATCTTGCCGATCTCGACCCGCGAGGTTTCACCCTCCGCGAGCCGTTCAAGCTTCCATCGGATTGGAAGGACATCACACCCCAGACGGTGTCCAAGGCGCTGATCAAAGAGATCACGGAAGCATAGGTGGACTCTCAAGCCGCCGCGGCATTGTCCACCACTCCCTTCACACCGGCGGAGCGGGCGCAATGGGCACAGCAGTAGATGCCGCCCTCCCCTTCTACGCCGTGGCCGACGACGCGGCAGTTGCAATGGCCGCACAGGGGCGCGAGCACCTGGATCGCACACTCGAAGGAATCGAAGGAATGGGTTTCGCCGTTCATCGTGACGTCGAAGCATTTGTCGTAGGCGTTTCCGCAGCATTCACAGGTTTTCATGATGGCGGAGCCGTTCGCAGATCATGTGCCACCGTCCTGCATGGCATATGGTTTGCGAAAGAGGCGGCGTGAAACCCATGCCCGATCCGCTTGTCCCGCCAGCGATCCTTAAGGAGCATGATCTCGTTTTCACCCACGACGGGATGCCTGGCTACACGCGGCGGCGGAGCGGACGGGGCTTCAGTTACCTCACACCGGCGGGCACGTTGCTACGCAGCGTGGCGGAACGCAATCGCATCGCCTCGCTGGTGATCCCTCCGGCCTACGAATCCGTGTGGATCTGCCAATTGCCGAACGGCCACCTGCAAGCGACCGGACTCGATCAACGAGGACGCAAGCAGTACCGCTATCACCCCGAGTGGCATCTTCTCACCGCCGACCGGAAGTTCGACCTTCTGCCGGCGTTCGCAAAAGCTCTCCCCGCAATCCGCCGGAAGGTCCGCGCCTCCCTCTCAAGCGACACCCTGAACCGGGAGCGGATCATCGCCGGCATCGTCGCGCTTCTGGACAACACCGGCTTCCGGATCGGCAACCACCGCTATGCGCGGGAGAACCGCAGCTTCGGCATCACCTCGCTGCTATCGCGTCACCTGAGCGAGGAAGGCGGCGAATGGGTGCTGCGCTTCAAGGGCAAGTCGGGGAAAGACCATCAAGCACAGATCCGCGATGCGAAGATCGCCGCTTTGATCGCGGAGCTCCACGAACTTCCCGGCCAGCGCCTTTTCCGCCACGAGGACGAAAGCGGCACATGGCACGATGTGGGCACCGCCGATGTGAACGCATGGCTGAAGGAAGCCGGCGGCGGCGACTTCACCGCCAAGCAATTCCGCACTTGGAAAGCGACTCTCCTCTGCGCCCGCGAACTCGGCAGGCAACCCCCCGGGGAGTCTGAAGCCGCCTGCAAGCGCGCGGAAGTGGCCGCCATCCGCGCCACGGCCGAAGCTCTCCACCACACCCTCGCGACCTGCCGGAAGTACTATATCCACCCCGGGATTCTGAAAGCCTACCGCGGCGGGGAACTCCACCAGGTCATGCAAGCCAAGCCGCCACGCCTCCGCCGAAGCGATGAAAGCGCAAAATTACGGGCCGACGAACGGCGGGTGCTATTCCTGATCGAGAGATATCCCGCTCGGTCAAGGCGGCGGAGACGTTGAGCACCGCCGCGGCACGCGACATGCGAAGAAAGACTCAACCAACAACATTCGAGCTCATGACACCGATTGATCCAGCCGATCCTATCCCCGCGACGCGCAAGTCCGCGACCGCACCCCCCTATGTGGACGAGGAGCCGAATATCTCGCTCGTCGAGCAGGGCTTGGAAGTCGCGGAAGATGAGATCCGCAATGCCGTGGCCGACGCTTATGAAGAAGGAGCCCGCCAGAGCGCGGAGGCCGGCGAATCCTTGGACGATATCGACTACATGGAGACGGAGGACGAGTCCGTGGCCCCCGAGTTGGCCGCCATGCACGAGGAATCCATCCCGGAGGAGGATTGAAACACCAGTGGCGGATGGTGCGGGACGTGCGAAAATGATTCCATGAACACCGCCCTCATCTTCTCGATCTTCCTGATCTGGGTGATGAGTTGCGCCGTCTGCATGGCATGGTTCACGGCGGCCAAAAGACGCTCCGATCCGCACCACTGCGACATCCACGAGCATCCCATGGCGAATTATCTGTGGCCCGGCCTTTTCGCGGCGAGCCTTGTCGCCTGGATCCTTCTGCGGGTAGCGATGGCGCATTAAGCACTTTCCAGGCGTGCATTATGCAATGATGCTGGGCCTCCCCTTATGTTTGGCAGCTTCAAGGACAGTCTGGCCTCCAGTGCCGCGAAATCCCTCCTCGCCGGCAGGATCGAGCGCTACGGGCGCCTGACCGAACTCAGGATCCGCAGCCGGGAGAAGACGATCCGGGTGGAAATGATCCTGGCGGGAGAGGTGGAAGAATTGAAAATCGAGGTCGAGCGCTACCGCGTGACCGGGGTCGCGGGAGCCCACGCCTTGGTGATCGAGAGGATTTTGGCCTCCCGGCAATGGGTTCAGCTCCTTCTGGAGGATTTCGTGGTCGGGAAACCGATTCCGATTCCTTCGGTCGCGCTGGTCGCCCTTGGCGGATCGGAAGGCCCTCCGCCCGCGGAGCCCGGCTTCCCGGCGGCTTGACAGCGGCCCGCCGACGTGCATCCTCCCGCTCCCCGCCGCGTCGGTAACGTGGCCGGGGCCCTCTAACGTCATGAAAAAGGATCTCCATCCGAAATACAATCCGGTCGTCTTCGTTGACATGACCACCGGTGCCCGCTTCGTCACCCGCTCGACCAAGTCTTCCGACAAGAAGGAAGTCATCGACGGCGTGGAACACAGCGTCGTCTCGATCGGTATCACCTCCGACTCGCACCCCTTCTTCACGGGCAAGGCGCAGTTCGTCGACACCGAAGGCCGCATCGACAAGTTCCAGAAGCGATTCGGTGCCGTGCGCCGCGCCGGCAAGCCGCAACTCTGATCGCGGGTTTTCTCCGCGCATCCGCTTTCCAGAGCGCCCGTCCGCAGCCTGCGGCCGGGCGTTTTTCTTGATGGCCCCTCCCGCATTGGCTGGACTCCGACCCGTCTTTCCTCTATCTTCTCCGCCCGTGAGACTCCTCCCTCTCTTCCTCCTTGGCTTTGCCGTTTCGTCTTTCGCCGCGGAGCCCGTCCAACTCCCCCTGCCCCTCGGCACCTTCAAACTGCGCGATGGCAGGGTCTACGAGGACGCCAAGATCATCAGCCACGATGCGATCGGAGTGAAGATCATGCATGCCGGCGGCACCGCCCGGGTGCCATTCGCCAAGCTCCCGAAGGAGCTCGCCGACCGTTTTCCCCGCGATCACCAGGCGGCCAAGGAGCAACGGGAGAAGGAGTCCAAGGAGGCTTCCGCCCACGAGCGATTGGTGGACAAGGCCTTGTCCGACCCCGCCAAGGAAGAAGCTTCCCCGAAAGCCACCCCACGCGGCAGCGGCAGCTTGGAGAAACTCCCCGACGCACAAGGGGACAAGGAGACGAAGATCGCCGATCTGGAAGCCTACATCGACCGCATGCAGTACGGGATCGAGCGGGCTCGCAGCGAGGCCGCCGCGGCAAACCTCCTCGCGGGGCAATATCGTGCGAACGCAACCACACAGGTCACCAAGATTTTGGCCGATGGCTCCTCTTACACCACAACCCGCACCAGCAGGGGAAAGCTGAAGAAGGCCGCAGACGAGGAACGCCGGGCACGGCTCCTCCAAGACCAGATGGCCGAAGCGGGTCGACAGATCAGCAAGGCCCGGGAACAGATCAGCGCCCTTCGCAAAACCCGCTGAGAGCTATCGTCCGTCCCAGGTCTCCCGCAGGGCCGCGCGGATGCCCGCAAGAGTGCGCGCGTCGATCGCCTGCATGAGCGAGCCGTCCGTCGCGGGGCTCCCCAAGGTGTCCCGGGCGACCCACTTTCGCTCTTCCTTTTGCAGGGGCGCGACCGCGAGCAGCAGCACTCCCGCCGCTACCGTATAGGCGGGCACTAGCAGGCGTGACAGCAGCACGCCCTCCAGCGCCGCTTCCTGTGGCTGCAAGGCGGTCATTCCCGCCCGCCAGATCAGCCAAAGCATCGGGATGCCGGCCATGGAGCTGCCGAGAAGGAGGAACGTTTCCTGCTGCCGCGGAACCATGACGACCATCCCGATGGCCGGCACGAAGAGCGCCGCCACGACGGCAACAGTCCAACCGCTCCACAGCTTGGATGCCCGGAGCCCGATCAGACCCATTCGCTTCGCAAGCCGCCAGCGGAGCGTCTGCTGGAGCATGCAGGCGGAGAAGAGCAAGCTGCCTCCCGCCTGCTGCAGGCCGGGCATCATATCCCATTCCATGAGGCCCAGGTAGCGGCAGCCCAACGGGGTGAAGCGGGTGATCCCTATATGCCAAGCCAAGGGCAACAGGATCCCCAGCCCGGCAACCCAAGCCGCGTCCACCGCCTTGAACAAGGGGATCAGTCCGGCCGCCAAACCGCGCCGCGCCGGCAAACGCCGCCAGCCCTCAAAAGCGGCAAGCACCGCGAACAGGACGAAGATCGTAGCGCCGCACAAGGCCATGTAGCGATCGAATACGGCATGCTCGGCCAGCCGGCCCGGGGTGAAATCTTCCGCCGTGAAGGTTCCCGGCAGGGCATTGTCCGCGGCATTGCGCGTGATGCTCGAGGCTTGCGGCCTGAAGCTGGTCGCCGGAACCGGAGGCGACGCGCCCGGCCTGGCTCGGATTCCAAAACCACCGGAGGAGACGGAAGGAATGCCCGAAAGGACCCCCTTCATCCGCTTCATCCGCTCTTCCTCGTTCGTGAGGCCCCGGGCGCGCGCGTCGCCCTCCAGCATCAGCACTGCCGCTCCGAGCCCGTTCAGTTTCTGGAATTCCGTTCCCCGGTCTCCCCATGTAGGAAGCTCGAATCCAAAGGCCGCCCACATGTCCATGGTTTTGCGCCAATCCTCGGGCCCGCGAGCCTGACTGCCATGGACGACCATGCTCCTGCCGACCGCGAGTTCCGGCCAAGAACGCTGCCGGAAGACAAAGTGGTTCTGCTCGACCTGTTCCGCCAAGGTACGCGGGCGTCCGAGCATTTCGAGCCGGCGCTTGGTGCGCGCGGGGATGTGACTTTCGATCCGCGGTTTGGCGAAAGCTTCGAGGAAGGGCGCGTTGCGTTTGGAGCGGAAGCCCTCGAGCAGGTCCCAGAAGCCGTTGTCCGGCTCCAAGGAGGCACCGATTTGAACCAGTCGCTCGCGCAAACGAGGATCGGGCGATTCCGAGGTGAGAATCGCTTCCTCCAGCCAAGCCGGATCCCCCGGCAGTTCCTTTTCAAAAGACTGCTGCCACTCGACGACTTCGGCGGCCTCCGCATAGCGGGTGTTCGCGAGGAGGAAAAGTCGCTCTTCCGGAGTCATCCCGGCCGTGAGCCGACTCTCGAATTCCTTCTGCTGGCGGGTGCCAAGGCCGAGGAAACCGTAATGCGGATTCAGTTGCTCGAGCTCCTTGTAGGCTCCGCCGAGCAGCGGGAGCAGAAAGCCCAGCAAGACAAGGAGCCCGCCGAGCATGACCGCCGCCTGACGCGCGGGCCGCGGGCCGCCCCGCTCGAGGCGCGCGCACGCCGCTTCGAGTGAATCGTCCGTCGCCGCCGGATCCGCATGTGCCAAGCGGTCCATCAATTCGCCGCGAGCCAGTTCATGCGCCGGGGGATTTCCCCGGAGCGCCCTCGAGGCGAGCTCGATGAAATGAAAGCGGGCGTCTGCCATCCAGGCGGATCTAGCAGAACCTCCGGCGATGGGAAGTTTCGCTCGCGCCGCCGCATCGGCTCTCCTGATACTCGACCGCGATGCCGAGACTGCTGAGCGCCCCGCTGTTGGACGAAACCCGACCGGTGACCTACACCATCGTTTTCGGCATCTGGGCAGAGGTGTTTCTCTACTGCCTGCTCCACGACCAATACCTGATCCGCCTCTCGCCCGAGCATTTCACCGTCTATCACCCTCCCTTGTGGGGAATCGAAAACCTGACCTTGCTCGCTGCCGCCTGGGCCTTCCGCGCCTCCATCGGCCCCGGTCTCGTCCTCGGCCTGGCGGCACTCTTCCTTGGCCGGGCGGGACGAAGGCCGAAGGTGGCCCCGGCGACAATGCTCAAAATCGTACCCGGTCTCATCCTCCTGACGGAAGCCGCCGGGCTCGTCACGGGCGCAATCGCGTGGAAGACCCGCCAACCGCTCTATCCCGTGCGCCGTGACGGGAATGCCGAGAACCAATGTC
>CAMLOZ010000175.1 GCA_946481625.1 uncultured Haloferula sp.
CCGCCGCAGAGAAGAGCGCGCAGGGCAACCCGCGGGAAGCCGCGGGACAGCATCAGCAAGCCGCGAACAATCTCCAGCGCAGCGCCGAAGCCTTGAATCGTGCCGCCGAGGATTTCGAGCGCGGTGCCCGGCAGGCACAGGGCCAGCAACCCGAACCGCACCGCGCCCCGATACCGCCGCAGGATCTGGCGCAAGCCTTCCAAGCTGCATCGCGAGCCAACGGTGAAAAACAAGAGGCCACGCAATCGGCGAGCCAGGCGAACGAAGCCGCTCAAGCGCTTTCCCGCGCGGCGCAGTCCGCCCGCAACAGCATGCAGGGCCAGTCTCCCGGTCAGCCCGGCATGCCGATGCCCGGTGACCCCGGTGGCCAGCCCGGCGAGAAGTCCGGGGAAGGCGAGCGCGCTCCCGAAGCCGATCCCGGCGTGCCGCCCGAGCTCGCGAAACTCGGCATCAGCGCGGCCGATTGGGAGAAGATCCAGGCAACCCTCAAGTCCGACGTCGGCGGCGGTGCCGCCGGGGTGCCGGAAGAGTATCGCGGCCTGGTGAAGCAGTACTTCGAAACGATGAGCGACGAATGAGATTTCTCCCGGTCCATCTTCTCTTCTTCGCCACGCTCGGGCTATGTGCCCAGGAGCCCGCGGATCCTGTCTTCGCCGAGTGGCGCGAGCGCGTTGATCCCGCCGTCGAGAGCGCCTTGGAATACCTCGCCCGCGTGCAGCGCGACGACGGCTCTTATCCCGAGAGCTACGGCGATTCCACCGGCATCCCGGCGCTGGCGGGCATGGCGATCCTTTCGAAAGGGCATCTGCCCACCGAAGGGCCGTATGTCGTCACATTGAACAAATGCATCGACTTCGTGCTCGAGCACCAGCGCGACAACGGCCTCTTCGAGAAAGGCAACGCGGGCAGCGGTCCGATGTATGCGCACAATATCTCCACCCTCTTTCTCTCCGAAGTCAGCGGCATGGTCGATCCCGCGCGGCAGGAGAAGATCGCCGGAGCGCTACCGATGGCACTCAAGCTGATCCTGAAAGCGCAGGCGGTGAAGAAGGACGAGCGGCACCAGGGCGGCTGGCGTTATCATCCGGGATCGACCGATAGCGATACCTCGTGCAGCGGCTGGGCGCTCATGGCCCTGCGCTCTGCCAAGCTGAATGGTGCCGCGGTGCCGGACGATGCCATCGCCGATGCGGTCGCCTACCTCGCCCGGCATCAGGACAAGAAGGAAGGTCACTTCGGCTACATGGACCGCAGCGATCACGCGCGCTCCTTGACCGGCATGGGCCTGCTTTGCCTGGAGCTCTGTGGCAAGCACGGCAGTCCGGAGACGGTCTCCGCCGCGGACTACGTGATGAAGACTTTCCGCGATTTGCCCGGCGACCAGTTCGAGTTCTACGGGAACTACTACAATGCCCAAGGCACCTTCCAGATCGGCGGGCGCTACTGGACCGAGTACGCGAACTGGATGTACGAGACTTACCTGAAGAAGCAGCAGGACGACGGCTCGTGGAACAGCCGCGAGGCCGGGCGCATCTACGGCACCACCATGATGGTACTCGCCTTCACCGTGCCCTACCGCCAACTCCCGATCTACCAGCGGGATGAGACGGTCGGAGAGGAGGAGTGATCAACGTGTCAGCGCCTGGGAGCGCGGAGCCTCCGGCCCGCAGAAGGGAGCCTTGAAGCGGAACTCGTCTTTGGGCGGGAAGGAAGATGGGATGGAAGGAGCGCAAGTCTCCATTCCGGCCGCGTGAAATGGAGAGCGTTGATCGTTGCTTCTGCGGGCCAGTGGCTCCGCGCCCCCGGGAAATCACTTCGCCGGTTCGGGCGCAGGCGCTGCTTCCGGTGCAGGCGCGGGCTTCGCTTCCGGGGCCGGAATCGGCACCCCTGCCGCGGACCCTTGCAGATCATGCATGAGCGACGCGCCCTTGTTCCGGGCCGAATAGCGCATCGAGAGCCCGAGCCAGAAGGCACCGGCCGCGAGCAGCAGGAAAAACAAGGTCATGAAGAAGCTCGCCGAGGCGCTCGGCCGCGTCTCGTAGATCACCTGGCGGACCGCCGGGGCGGGGGCCGGGCGGGCCGGGCCGCCGACAGGCTTGGCAGCCCCCTTGAACGCCTCTTCCTTCACGATCGGGGATTCCTGCGGCGGCTTCTCGCGGGCCAGCGCCTCGCGTTCCTCCTCAGTCAGGGTGAAATCGAAGGCCACGTCGCCGATCTTCACGGAAAGCCCGTGGCGCAGCGGGATGATCTCGTGCTTTTCCCCGTCCAGCTTGATGCCGTTGGTCGAGCCGAGATCGCGGAGCTGGTAGCCGCCGTCGATCCGCTCCATCACCGCGTGGCGCACGGAAGCGGAGCCGTCGTCGATGACGATATCGTTGTCGCTGCCCCGGCCCATGTTGACCTTCATGCGGTCAAGCTGGAAGCGGTAAGGCTGGGGATTGCGGTCTGCGATGGTGATGGTGACGCGCGGCATGGGTTGAAAGACGTGAACTTGCGACGGTTTCTAGCGATAAAGAGGTGCGCTCTGCACGGAAAAACTCCGTCCCCGCGGGCGGCCCCCCTGCTCTTTTCCAGGGGAAATCCGGTTGCCAAGCCGCCCGCGCTCTGCTGAATTCCATCCACCATGGCCAATGCAACGAACGTCCTTGCGAGCGGGATCGAAATCACCGGCTCCATCCGCTTCTCCAATGACATGATCATCGACGGGAAGATCGAGGGCGAGATCATCTCCGAAAAGGGCCGAGTGACCATTGGCGAGAACGCCATGATCAAGGGCAACGTGACCGCCGGCGACGTGAAGGTCTTCGGCAAGGTCGAAGGCAAGATCACCGGCGAGCGCTGCGAGCTGAAGGCCAAGTCCCGCCTCGATGGCGACATCAAGGCGAAGATGTTCTCGATGGAGGAAGGCGCGCAGCTCTCCGGCCGCACCGAGATCGGCTGAGCCGTTCGGGAAAGATCCGCATTTTTCAGGGAGCCGCTCCATCCGGGGCGGCTTTCTTTTTGCTCCGCACCACCGCCTCGCCGGCATAGATCGCCACCGCCGCCCAGATCAGCGCGAAGGAGAGCATCCGCATCGGGTTCATCTCCTCGCCGTAGAGCCGCCAGCCAATCAGGAATTGCAGGGTGGGCCCGATGAATTGGAGGATGCCCAGCGTCGTCAGCGAGATCGTCCGCGCCGCGTGGCCGAAGCAGAGCAGGGGAGTCGCCGTGGCAATGCCGGTGCCCAGGACCAGCAGGGCCGCCGTGTTGCTGCCGCCGAAGAGCGCCACCCCCTGCGACCCCTGCCAGATCAACCATCCCAAGGCAACGGGTGCCAGCAGCGCGGTCTCCGCCGCCAGACCGGGCAAGGCTTCGAGCGGGGCCTTCTTCCGCACCACCGCGTAGAGCGCGAAGGTCAGCGCCAGCACCAGCGCGACCCAGGGCACGCCCTTCACCGCTTGGAATTGGCAGGCCACGCCCGCCGCCGCGACCAGCACTGCCAGCATTTGCAGGCGCGTCTGCCGTTCGCCGAAGAACAGCGCGCCGAAGAGCATGTTCAGGAAGGGGTTCAGGTAATAGCCCAGCGCGCCTTCCAGGATCCGGCCGTTCAGCGTCGCCCACACGTAGAGCAGCCAGTTCGAGGCCAGCAGGCAGCCGGAAAGCAGGTGCCAGCCCACGCCGCGCCACGAGGAAATCCCGCGGATCACCGTGCCGACGTGCCGCTGCGCCGCCAGCACCGGCAGGAGCACCACCAGAGACCAGATCGTCCGGTGCGCGATGATCGAGGCGGGCGGCAGGAAGACCAGAGCCTTCCAGAAGACGGGCAGCACGCCCCACAGGATGAAGGCGGCGACCGCGCTCAGCACCCCGTCCTTCCGGTCCTTCACTGCGGAGCCCCGGATTCGAATTTCTTGCAGATCCAAGCCACCCGCGCGGCGGCGGATTCCATTTCGAGAAGGTCCTGGCGCTCGTCCGGATCGTGCAGGAACTGCTGCGCCATCACGTCCGCCAGGATCGAGGGGTCGTCGATCTGCTCGGTCATCGACACCAGCGCCTCGCGCACATCCCCCGGCAGGTCGCGGGTGACGAGATCCGCAGCTTCATGGAGCGCCTCCAGGGCGGCCTTGGACTGCGATTCCGGCTCGAAAACGGAGGGCAGGGGCTCGATCCGCGCCTTCGGGTAGGGCGACTCCAGCCACTCGGTGAAGCGCACCCGGATCACCCCGTGGAGGAGCAGGTTCGAGGTGCCGTCGGCCAGCTCGCGGGAGGCGCGCACCAGGCCCATCGTGCCGACCGGTGCCGTGCAGTTCGAGGGATCGTCGGTTTCCTTCCCGGTCAGGCGGGCCACGGCGAAGAAACAGCTCCCGTGCAGGGTATCCGAGAGCATCTCGCGGTAGCGCGGCTCGAAAATGTGGAGTGGCAGTCCCCCGTGTGGAAAAAGCGTGCAGTCCTGAAGCAGCATCACGCCGCAGGTCTGGGGGATGTTGAGCGACGACATCGCCGCAAGGGAGGCGCGGCAGCCCCTTGGCGCAATGCAAAAATCTCCGGAAGACAAGACTCTCCGGGCATCGGACGCCTCTTCCCGTCTTGCCTCCGCGCCCTTCATGGCGGAGGGATGGCCGCGTGACCGAGGAACCCGCCCCGCGCCGCGACCGCCGCATCGCCCTGCTGCTCTGGCTTCTGCCGCTCTGGCTGGTCGCTTCCGGCGGTTTCGGCATCTGGTACTATTTCCGCAAGCAGACCGCGGATGCCCGGGTCGAGCAGATCCGCTTTGCCACGGAGGTGAGTCCGGTCGATCTGAAGGGTGATGTGGACAAGCTTCTGGGCTTCGTCGGCGAGCGTCATCCCGGAGCCCCGCAGGGCCTGAACCGCGCGGCGGCCATGATCGAGGGCTCGCTCGGTCCCTCGAATGCCGGCTACAAGGTCGAGCGCCTGCGCGGCCCGGAATTGCCTGCCGGACGCTGGCCGATCCTGACCGCCACCCTGCGCGGTTCGGAGACCGATTTGCCCCCGCTATGGGTGCTCGCCGGTTACGACGCGCGGCCCGGTTCTCTCGGTGCGGAGGCGAATGCCAGCGGCACCGCCAGCGTCATGGCGGCGGCGCATGCCCTCGCCGGGGCCAAGCCGAAGCGCACGGTTGTCTTCGCTTTCATCCCGCACGCCTATGATCCCGAGTCGCCGCTCACGCAGACCTTCGGCATCCTGCACAAGCGCATCGGCAAGGCCTCCGAATTGCTCGTGGTCGAGGCGATGGGGGCGGCGGACAAGCTGCTCGTCAGCTCGCGCGATTCGGAGAACCGCGTCCTGCGCGGGATTGATGGCCTCGGCGAAGTGGCCGGTGCGGAGGCCATCTGCATGGAGGAGGATTTCGACCTTTCCTCCGTCCTTTTCGAGATGGGCCTGCCCGCCGTCCGGGTCTCCACGCGGCCCGTGGTGCGGGAGGATGAAACCGACGATTCCGCGCCCGATCCCGCCAAGCACGCCGCCGCGACAAAGGCCTTGGTGGCCTTGCTCGGAAAGCTTTCGGATTCCTGAAAAAACCTCTTGCACGGGTCGGGTCCATCTCCTACCAAACCGCCCGCACGCGGCCTCAAGGCCGCCCGACGTAAGGGGGATTAGCTCAGTTGGTAGAGCACTTGCATGGCATGCAAGGGGTCAGCGGTTCGAATCCGCTATCCTCCACGTCACGGAAGCCCGGGTTGGTCCCGGGCTTTTTCGTTTTCCGCGGGAGGAGTTTTCACGCCAAGTTCGCCCGCGTCGTCGTTTCGAGTCCATGTTCCCGTAATGTGTTTCCCGATCCCGAAGGGATCACAGCGCAGTAGCCGGAGCAAAGACGCGACCACGCATCCGATATGCATTCGAGGTGTCTTTCGATCCCGAAGGGATCACAGCGCAGTAGCCGGGGGTCGAGCGCAGCGACTACCCCCGGTGGACGGCTGGAAGGGCCCCGATCCCGGAGGGATCGCAGCGATGCGGTTTCTTTTTGAGTGTCCCCCTCCTGAATCTCCCGGCCTGATCTTTCGCTATCGACGTTCCCTGGAAGACGCGTCAGTTAGAGACATGTCCACCTATCTCGGCCTGCATTATCACTTGATCTTCGGGACGAAGCGCCGGGAGCCGCTCATCTCGCCCCCGAATCTTCCACGTCTGCATGAATACCTCGGCGGTCTTGTTCACGGCCTCGAAGGTGAGCCTCATGGTGTCGGAGGTATTTCGGATCATGTGCATCTCCTGGTGAGCCTGAAATCCACCCATCGTCTTGCGGATTTCATGCGGGAACTGAAGAAGGCTTCATCCCTTTGGATGCAGAACGAGGGGCGCTGCCGGGACTTCCAATGGCAGGAGGGATACGGGGCGATCACGGTGAGCCCTTCCTCGCGAGCGAAGGTAAGGGACTACATCGCCCGGCAAGAGGAGCATCATCGCAAGCTTGGATTCCGGGAGGAGTTCCTCGCGATGTTGAAGAAGGCGGGCGTGCCCTACGATGAGCGGTATCTTGACTAGCTTCGGACCGTCTTGGTCGACGGGGGGACTGAACGCGAATCGGGTGCCGCTGCGATCCCTCCGGGATCGATATCCTTGCCGCCATCTACCGGGGGTATCGCTTCGCTCGACCCCCGGCTACTAGGCTATGATCCCTCCGGGATCGAAAGGCATCGCGCCTGTTAGGCCCATGCTAGCTCCCGCCTGGGACTCATCACCCTACTTCCTCTCCTCATACACCACCTGCACGATCCACGGCGGACCCGCCACCCCGTGCGCGTGGATCTCCAGCGTGCGTTTCCCGCCGCTGAGGCGCTGGCTGCGCGAGACGCGATCCGCGAATGTGGTGGAGGTGGTTGCCGAGGCGTTCAGCGAGAGACTGTCCGCCTGCTTGCCATAGAATGCCATCACGTCATCCAGAGGGTCCATCGTCGTGAAGGCGAGCACCCCGCTCGTCTCCGTGGCATCGTCGCGCTGGACCACGCAGGCCTCCTTGTCGGCAGGCGAGTAGCGCGGCACCCACTCCGGAATCTTCGTCAGGTCCCCGCTGGCGATCGGTCGTAGGGAACCGCTGGAATCCTTCACCTCGCTCGTGCCGAGCACGAGCGAATCGTAATTCGTGACGACCTGCACG
>CAMLOZ010000176.1 GCA_946481625.1 uncultured Haloferula sp.
GGGTTCGTGGATCTCGATCGCTCCCCGGCCGGTGTTAGGGGTGCTTACCGGGAATCCGTCGACGTTGCCACCGTTGGTGGCAGCCCCCGCTGTCGTGTCGCCCCCCGGGCAGGTCGAGTCATTACCTTGGGTGATCGGCGAAGTATTCGGATCGTGATAACCGCCGGAATGCACCGGGAAACTCACGGTGCTTTCACCTGTCACGCAATTCTGCGTCGTGATGGTCAGGGTTCCATGGAAGATCCTACCTGTCGCAGTGAAGCCCTGCACTGGGGGCGGCGTCGAAGTGCTGGTAAAATTCACCGTAATCTGGCTTACCCACGTGCATTCGGAACCGTGGACGGGACAGTGCGAGGCATGCCCCGGATCGGCAGCTTCCGACCGCGTGTTGAAGGCAAGGAAGATCGCAACGGTGGCACCTCCTGTTCGTTTCAGGAAGGTTCGTCGGGAGATGCCGCTGCTCGCCGGACGGCCCGTAGTTTCAATATCCGAGTTCAGCGCTTGGCTTAGACGCGTGGGAGGAGGCAGGAGGAATCGATTATTCATATTGGGTTTGCTAGACCGTCGTCTCTAACACTATCTGACCATTGGGACGCAAGAAGCTTTTATGTTATCTCCAAGGCAATCTGAAATTTTGCTCATGATGTCCGATTTTTCCCCGTCATCCTATCCTAATCAGGACGGGAAATTGCCTTGCTCCTTCCAGAGACCTGTTTCAGATGGATCGGCATGAACTTCGAGGAGACCTTCCCGCTTAGATTCTGGATCAACTTGGGCCGGAGGGAAGATCGCAGGGTGGAGACCGAGGCGCGGCTCGCCGAAGCCGGAGTGGCCGCGGAAAGGTTTTCGGCGATCAATGCCTCCGGAATCCAGACACCCGGTCCGACAGTCCGCATGGTGGAAGAAATCGGGCCGGACGGCATGACAACATGGCAGTTGAAAAAGACCCCGGGAGGAGAAATCCGGGGTTACGAAGGAGCAGGACGATATGCTCTGGCCCTGACCCAGCGGCTGGCAATTCGTGAAGCCAAGCGACGGGGGGCTCCAGCGGTGCTCTTGTTCGAGGACGATGTCGTCCTTCATCCCAATTTCCAGGCCCTCGCCTCGGCCGTCGATTTGCCGGGCGACTGGGGGATCTTCTATCTCGGCTGCACCCACAACAAGCGCCCCTCGTGGGCGGGCACGCGCGTGGTGAAATGCGAATACGCGGTGGACACCCATGCCATCGCGGTCCGGGCTCCTTATTATGACCGCGTGATGGAGATGCTGGACCGGCATCTCAAACCTGACCTCGGGGTCGCAAAGGCGTCCGACCAGTTCCTGGCGCTTCTCCACAAGGAAATCCCGTCCTATGCCTGCTACCCCAATCTGGCTTGGCAAGATGTGTCCGCTTCCGATCTCACCAAAAACGTTTACTCCAACTACACCAAGGACGGGAAACAGAAGAACTGGGGGGAATCGGTATCTACCCTGCTCCCTGAAATTACCGATCCACCAAGAGACACCGGGGAAGAAAAGGCTCACGCTGCAAAAAAAGGCCGCGGATCCGTCCGGGGTGCCGCCTCGGCCCGGGAACCCCGGCTGGGGCTGCTATTCCTGACCAGAGGGGACGTGAACAACCCGGAGATCTGGCGGGAATTCGTGGCGGAGATGCCCGACAGGGTCGAAGTCTTCTCCCATCCCAAGCATCCGAAGGAGTTGATCGGCGGCTTTCTGGAGGGCACGGCTGTCCGGAAGTTAATTCCGACCCAATGGGGCGACATCTCCCTGGTGCGGGCCGCACGGGAAATGTTGCTGGCTGCATTGGAGGATCCCGGCCTGACCCATTTCGCCCTCCTCTCGGAAAGCTGTGTCCCGATCAAGCCGCTGCCGGAAATCATCCGCCGGCTGCGAGTGGATCCCCGCCCGCAATTCGGCTTTAAGACCCTCAGCGAGGCGAGTTCCCGAATGGCCGCCCGGATCGAGGCGGTACCAGAGGTGCCCGCCGGTTGCTGGCGCTTTACTTCCCAATGGTGGTTGCTCGACCGGACCTCCGCGGTTTTCGCCGCAGGGCAGGACTACACCCCGCTGTTCGAAAAGATGCACGTGCCCGACGAAGGCTATTTTGCCACCGTGATGGCCATGCAGGGATATCCCTTGGACGGGGAGGTGCTCAACAAGGACTCCACTTGGACTTGGTGGGAAAAGGACGCCGGAAGCCCGAATTCTTGGGAGGAAATTCCCCGGGATAGATTGGAGGGGCTCCTGCATTCGGGAGCCATTTTTGCCCGGAAGTTCCCGAAAGGAGCCGACATCAAGGACTACGCGCTCCACCGTTCCATGGTTCCGGAACCTGCCCTCGGATCGAAGCTGCTGGCCTTCCCCTAGCCCCGCGTGTCGCGGCCTCGCGCCCCGTCATCCGGCACGAATCGCTTCATCCTTCTTCCGTTGATCTTCTCGCGGTGGCCGCTTGCATCACGTCGGCCATCCGGTGTCTATTGGAGTGTGGTACCGACCGCCTCCGCTCATGACCCGCCGCCAAACCCTCAAACTGGCCACCGCCGCGACCCTCTCTCTTACCGCCGTCGGTGAGCCCGCGCCGCCGCCACGCCCCCTGCACATCCTCATCCTCGGCGGCACCGGCTTCACCGGCCCCCACCAGGTCCGCTACGCCCTCTCCCGCGGCCACAAGCTCACCCTCTTCAACCGCGGCCGCCGCCCCCGGGATTGGCCCGCCGAGGTCGAGGAACTCACCGGGGACCGCGACAAGGGCGACCTCAAGTCCCTCGCAGGCCGCGAGTGGGACGTCTGCATCGACAACCCCACTTCCGTCCCCTTCTGGGTCCGCGATGCGGGCAAGGTCCTCGCGGGAAAGGTGAAGCACTACCTTTTCATCTCCACCGTTTCCGTTTACGCGGACAGCTCTAAGCCCGGTCGTGACGAGATCACGCCGATCCTCCCCTACGAAGGCGAGGACGCGATGGCCGAAACCAACGCCACGCTGCGCGCGAACTTCAATCTCTACGGCCCGCTCAAGGCGGCTTGCGAGCGTGAGGCCGAGAAGCAGTTCCCCGGCATCACCACCGTGATCCGTCCCGGGCTCATCGTCGGCCCCGGCGACGAGACCGACCGCTTCACCTACTGGCCGGTCCGTGTCGCGCGCGGCGGCGAGGTTCTCGTACCGCCCGCCGACGATCCGGTGCAGATCATCGATGCCCGCGATCTCGCCGAGTGGACCATCCGCATGGCCGAGCAAAAGAACTTCGGCATCTTCAACGCCTGCGGCCCCGCGGACGAACTCACCATGGGTGCCATGGTCGAAGGCATCCGCAAGGCAACCGGATCCAAGGCCAAGCTCACCCACGTCACCACCGACTTTCTTGAAAAGGAAGGCATCTCCCCATGGGCTGATCTCCCTGTCTGGCTTCCCGGCCAGGGCGATTCCGCTGGCTTCGGCCGCACCAGCATCGCCAAAGCCCTCCAAGCCACCCTCAGCTTCCGCCCCCTCGCCACCACGACCACGGACACGCTCGCTTGGTTTGAAAAACTCCCCCGCGAACGCCAAGCCAAGCTCCGCGCCGGTATCTCCGCCGAGCGGGAAGCCGAGCTTCTAAAGGCATGGCACGCGCGCTGAACTTCAATTCAACCGCCCTCTCGCCAGCCGGATCCCCACGTAATTCTTCTTGCCTGTATCCGGAAACTCCAAGCCGCGATGCGAGCACCGGTTCGCGAATGCGTCGCCGCTCCAGTCGCCGCCACGCGTCACCCGCCGGAAGAGCGACGAGGAGCTATCCGCGCGAATAAGATAGCCCTCGGAGTAGTCGTCCGTGATGTAGGAGTCCCAGCAGTATTCCCTCACATTCCCGGTCATGTCGCGCAGACCGTAGCCGTTCGCCGGAAAGCTTCCCACCGGCGCGGTATAGGGCAGGACCGCGGGAACCGAATATGTCGGATGGAATCCATTGATCCCGCTCGTGTCGTAGGCATAGGTGGTCGTCCCCTTGTAATTCGCCAGCGCATGCGAAATCGTCGCTCCGCCCGGGAATCGAGCCCCCGTCAGACCGCCCCGCGCCGCCTTCTCCCACTCCGCTTCCGCCGGCAGCCGGTAGCCGTTCTTCGTGAAGTCCCAGATGACTTTCGACGGCGACCCGGTCTTGTAGAGCAGTCCGCTGCTAGCGACGTAGTAGCATGGCTCGAGACCATCTTGCTGGCTCTTCGCGTTGCACCATTTCAGCGCGTCGAACCAGTTCAAGCTGTGCACCGGATGATTCCCGGCCTTGCCCAACCCGGCGTTGGTCGTGAAGGTGTATTCATTCGCGAGGGCGTAAGTCATCGTCGCGTCCCACTCCGCCTTCGTCACCTCGGTCGTCTGGAGATGGAATCCTCCCAGCGGCACCTGGATCACCGGACGCTCGTCGGTCGAGCCCTCCAGGGGAATGCTCTGGTCTCCCATCAGGAAGCTCCCGGATGGAATGTAGACGTATCCGGGAATCGCCACCACCACCGGCACCAGCCGGAAGAACTGCCGACCCGCCCCGCCCGCTCCCGTGACAAGCGACGTCTGCTCCACGCCGGTACCCGCGATGCTCGGCCCCGGATCGGCCCACCCCGCCAGCGTCGGCGACCGTTCGATGCGGTAAGATGTCCCTGCCGCTCCGATAAACTTGATCTCGACGTCGTTCCCGACCTTCCGGACCGAGGTGATTCGCTCCTGGGAATAGGCTTCTCCAGCCAGGAGCAGGGCGGAAAGGGCAAGACAGGTGACAATGAAGAGGCTTCGGGGCTTAGACATCGGGAGTTCGGTTCTAGCAAGTCGGCCCCGCAGCGGATTTCTTGGCAGATACCTAACAATATCCCTGCCCCCGGCTGTCCTCCCCGGGCCTCTGCATTCACCTCGGCCTCCGCGGCTGATCCGCTGCCCTGGAAGCGATCAGCAACTCTGCCGGAGAGACGGAAAAGACGCCCCGCCGGGCCCACCGGGCCGCTCGCGGGGCGTCGATTGCCTTGGCAAACCTAACGCCGGCGGCGCAAGAGCATGGCCGCCCCGGCGAAGGAAAGCAGCAGCGCCGACGGCTCCGGCACGATCGCCGAATCGGGCGCATAGCCCGTGGTCGAATAAAGCGTATCCACCTGCAAGTCGGTGACCGAAAGGATCGATCCGCCGGGAACCCCTTCCGCTCCCACGATGTCCACGGTGTAGCTGGACTGGTTCCCCTCCAGTTCCCACTTCGCCCACCATTGGCCTAGCCCGGCATCGTTGACCGTGATCACGTACTCGGCCTCCACCCCGTTGATCGTCCCGAAACCGAAGCCGTCCAGCGGCCCGCTGAAACCGAACATCGCGCCGGACATCGACAGGCCCTGGATGATGATGGTCGTGAAGCCCGCCGGGCCGACGGTGCCATCGGTGGGAATATGAAGCTGCAGCCCCTGGCTGTTGATCCCGGCAACGCTGGAGTAGATGTTGTTGCTCCCCGAAACGATATCGGCGGTACCGGTCTGGGTGATGAAAGAAGTCCCGGCCAGCGCCTCGGGATTGATGGGGGGAGTGCCGTTCAGGATGTCCGGGCTGGGGTCGGGCTGGCCGACTTCCGGCGGCGGGTTGCCGTCCCAAGTGCCATATGACCATCCGAAATGCGTCGTTGCGGACTGCCCGCGGAAACCGGGAGTATAAATGCCCGAGCCTTCGTAGATCGCATAGGCGGCTTGCGCGCCCGGGCCGGACAAGATCGCGGCGAGGGCGGGAAGAAGGAACAGCGGGCGGCGGTAACGGCGGGGAGCTTTCATGGCTTTCAAGATGGCCGGAATCCTTCCTGCATCCCCCATCCGCTGCTCCCGCCGGCTTGCTTTTCCATGACGCCGGATTGCCGGGGCCCTCCGATCCAAGCAATTCAACGCTAGTTGAGGACAAGGGGTCACCAAGACCCAATCTTCTTCTTGCGACTCAATCGCAATTATCACCCAATCCGCCCATGTCCGCGTCGCTCCACGCCACGATCCTCCATGAAGGAGGGGGCGCGAGCGTGACCGGCATCGATGTGGAACTCTCGCAAGCAGCGGACTGGAGCTCCGTCCTGCGCCCCGCCAGCGGGCATCTCGTGCTCAACCTCGATGGGCATGCTGTTATCCTCGGTACCCGCATCCGTCTCGGCATCGTGCCAGGGACTGTCTCTTTGTTGAGACCGGGGGAAGATGAAATGATCCACGCCAGCCGCCTCCCCGGCCGGCACCGTTTTGTCGTCCTCACCGCCACCTCCGATTGGTTCACTGCGAATTTCGGCGACTCCGCCGGCGTCCTCCATCCGCTGTTGCGGGGTGCCCCAACCCCGGATTCCGCGCACTTCGGCCAGCTGCGCTCGATGAATCTCACCGAGCGGGACCTCTGCGATCTTCTGCTGCAGCCGCCGGTTCCCCGCTCCCTCCGCGCCGCCTGGTTCCGGGGAAAAACGCTCGAATGCTTCAGCCTTTTCGGCGCCACTCCCAGGATTGGCAATTCCAACGACCCGCTCCGCCAGCGGATCGACGCCGCCACCCTGTGGCTCCGCGAACATTTCCGCGAGGATCTCAATCTCCACACCCTCGCCCGCCACGTCGGCTGCGCGCCGCACTATCTCAGCCGGCTCTTCCGCCAGCACAGCGGAAAGACCCTGAGCCAGAAACTCCGGGAAATCCGGATCGACCGCGCCGCCTCGTTACTCCGCGACGGCAATTGCAACGTGACCGAGGCCGCCTTCGAGGTCGGCTACAACAGCCTCAGCCACTTCACCAAGGCCTTCGTCGCCGAGAAGAACGTGCGTCCGTCCGACTGGCGCGCGGGTTAATCCTCCCGCGAGCCTTTTGTATCTTGCGGGCGAGAAGGATCCGTTTTAGTCAGGGAATGGTATTTTCCACGACTGCCATGAAAACGAAGAAAGCTCACCGCGCCTGCGAAGCCTGCGCCTTTTGGAATCCCATGGAGGACTCCCACGGCGAATGTCGCCGCCATGCGCCCCACACCGTCGCCTTCGAGGTGGACGACGAGGTGAAGTTTGAATCCATGTTTCCCGTGACCGCCGGAGAGGACTGGTGCGGGGACTTCGAAAAGAAGGACTTGCCGACTCCCTTCTAACTGTTG
>CAMLOZ010000177.1 GCA_946481625.1 uncultured Haloferula sp.
GTCATCGCGGACGAACCGACCACCGCGCTCGACGTGACCGTGCAGGCTCAGATCCTCGATCTGATGAAGCGCCTGCAGGCGGAGATGGGTATGTCCCTCATGCTCATTACCCATGACCTCGGCGTGATTGCGGAAACCTGCGATGAGGTCGTCGTGATGTATGCCGGCCGCGTCGTCGAGCGTGCGCCGGTGAAGGAGCTCTTCGCCCGCCCGCTGCACGCCTATACCCGCGGGCTGCTGGCTTCCATCCCGCGGATGGAGACTCCGCGCAAGACGGTGCTGCCCGTGATCCCCGGCATGGTCGCCTCGCTCAAGGATCTCGTTCCCGGCTGCCGTTTCTGCCAGCGCATGGACCGCCAGAACTCGAAGCTTCTTCGCGAACGTCCGCCCTTCATCGAAGTCTCGACCGGGCATTGGGTCGAGGCCTGCCCGACCTGCTACGCCTCGACCGAAGCATGACCCCGATCCTCTCCATCCGCGATCTCAAGGTGCATTTCCCCGTCACCGGCGGACTCTTCATGCGCCAGATCGGCTCCGTGCGGGCGGTGGACGGTGTCTCCTTCGATATCGCCCCCGGTGAGACCCTCGGTCTCGTCGGCGAATCCGGCTGCGGCAAGTCCACCCTCGGCAAGGCGATCGTCCGTCTCAACGACACGAATGCAGGCTCGATCAAGTTCGACGGCAGGGACATCACCCGTCTCGGCCGCGGGGAAATGCAACCGGTGCGGCGTCAAATCCAGATGATCTTTCAGGATCCGGTCGAGTCTCTGAACGCCCGCCATAGCGTCCGCGAGATCATCGAGGAGCCTCTTGTCATCCATCGCATCGGATCGGCCAAGGACCGCCGCAAGCGCGTGGACGAACTCTTGGAGCGAGTCGGCCTTCAAAGCGCCGCTGCCGAACGCTATCCCTTCGAGTTCTCCGGCGGCCAGCGCCAGCGCATCGGGATCGCCCGCGCCATCGCCTTGAATCCGAAACTCATCGTGTGCGACGAGCCCGTCTCCGCGCTCGATGTCTCCGTCCAGTCCCAGGTCTTGAACCTGCTGTTGGAACTCCAAAAGGACCTCGGCCTCTCCTATCTCTTCATCGCCCACAATCTCGCCGTGGTGAAGCACATCTCCGACCGCGTCGCCGTGATGTACCTTGGCAAGATCGTCGAGCTGGCCGCCGCCGACGCGATCTACCATCGGCCCAAGCACGCCTACACCAAGGCGCTGCTCTCCGCCATTCCAGAGCCCGATCCCACGCTGGAGAAGAAGCGCATCCTCCTGGAGGGTGACGTCCCGTCGCCCATCGACCCGCCGAAGGGCAGCGCCTTCGGCCACCGGATCAAGCATCCCCGTTACGAGGAAACCGTCGGTGCCGATCTCTCGCTCCGTGAGATCGAGCCCGGTCACTGGGCCGCCGCCGACCCCTGCTGTCTGGAGCCGGCGGATTGGGCCAAGGTCACGGCTGCCAGGTAGCCGTCGGTTCCCCGCTTCGTCACTCCGCCCTCACCCGGATGAAGTCCTTGGCACCGCTGGTCGGGATCCGGCAGCGTCTCGCCTCCGAACCTTCCATCACCGGTGCGCTGGCATCCACCTCGTCCACCAAGCCCGAGGTATTCCATCCGCCGAGGTTCTCCGACCGCTCCGCGTGATATCCCAGCCCTGCATCGATGCGATCCTGCCAGACCCGGTAGCGCAGCGTGACCCAGAGTTGGCCCTCGATCGTTTCGACCGAAGAAGCGACCGGATTCGCGGATCTCACGTTCGGATCGGTATTGAAGGCGTACTCCAGGAAGTTCCCGATCCCGTCAAGGTCCGGATCTGCATCCGTGAAGGCATCCGCGCCGGCGAGCCCGTGGTCTTCCGCCCAATCCTCGAAGCCGAGCCCCGAGTTGCCGGCGCGCAACAGTACCGAGCCCGGGGAATACTCCACGGCGAATCCAGGTGCCTGGACCGTCGCGAATGTCCCGGAGATCCCGGAGCCGCTCAGGAAAGTGAAGGTTGTCTCTTCCGCCGGGATGTAGCCGCCGGTCTTCACCACCATCAGCTTTCCTCCGAGTTGGAAACCTCCGCCAGCCTGCAGGATGTCGAAATCCGGTGTCGCCGCATTCTCGCCGCCCACCTCGATCGCCAGCACGCCGCTCGCGGTTTGCTGGAACCACCAGTCGAGCGTCTGTCGGTCGTGCGGTGCTCCGATGTTCATCGTACCGTCATTGATCAGCTTGTTGCCACCGTAGTTGTTCCCCAGATGGCAGCTTCCCGGGCAATTCAGCGTTCCGCCCGCCAGGTTGCGCAGGGTGGAGCTGTCGTAACCAAGCAGGGTGCCGGTTCCGCCCAGCGTCATCGTGCCACTATTGCGGAGCTCCCCGACGGCACCGATGCCTTTGCCTCCCGGACCGCTCAGTGTCGTCGTCGAATTCAACGCGAGCACGCGCCCGAGCCAGCCCGCGGTCCATTCGATGGTGCCACCGGTGAAGCCACCGCTGCCATCGGTGTGACCGAGGATATCCGCACCGGCGAAGCGGACCGAACTTCCGGCCTGGATCGTCGCCACGCCTTGGACCGTCGTCGTCCCCGTGTTGAAGCGGGTCTGCGCCGCGCCCTCGAATTCCGTCCCGGGCAGCAGATTCACCGTTGTCTGGAAGTCGATGCTTCCCGTCTGGGGTCGCAGCGTCGCCGCCCCTTCGACCACCCACTCGTCCACCAGCGTGGATAGTGGCCCGGCAGTCTTCTCGATCGTCCCAGCCAGCAGCAGGCGATTGCCACCATAATAGTTGCCGAGAAGATCGCCGTCCGCCGTCACGCGGAACAGGCCGCCTGCCGGAACATCGATGGTGGAGCTGTCCCGGCCCACGATGGGATGCCCGCCTTCCCACTGCAGCAGCCCCGCGACCGTCAGCTTCGCGCCTGACCACAGGCTCTTGTAATCCGGGCCGGAGACCGTCAGCGAGGCTCCGGTCGGCACCGCCGTGCTTCCTTCGAGATAGCCGCCGGTCCAGGTGGAACCGTTGGCGAAGGAAAATACGGCAGCTCCCGTAGCTCCTGCCGTGCCCCCTTTGACGTCGAGCCTGCCTCCGGCGTTCCCGCTCGCGATCAGCGATCCGCCGGTGATTTCCACGCCGCCGCTCAAGCTGGCTCCGCCCTCGAGAACATGCGCGTTGTTGGCGAACCGCACCAGGCCGCCGCTGTTGCCCGTGAATATGCCGTCGCCGCTTCCGCCACCGTGCAAGGAAAGCACCCCGGCGTTCACCTGCGTCGTGCCGTCGTTGTCGAAAGCCCAATGGATTGCGTTCTCCGCTGCATTGGTCTTCAACACGCTGCCGCCTTCGTCGATCACCACGTGGTTGTTGCCGTAGTAGTTCGGCATCGTGCCTCCGCCCTGGATTCGGAACAGGCCCCCGCTCCGGATCACGAAGCTGCTGTTGTCGTAGCCGGTCAGATCTCCTTCGTCCCAGGCCAATTCACCCGAGACCTCCACGGACGAACCTGCAGCCAGGAGGCGGCCTCCCGTGGTCGTCAACCTCAGGAACGAACCGGCGGCGACCTTGGTCACTCCGTGGAAAGTTCCCGCTGCCCACTTCAAGGTGCCGTTCACCGAACCGGTCGCCTCTCCCGTGAAGTTTCCTGCCGCCACCATGGTATCCGCGTTGAAGGTGGTGGAACCCTTGAGGGTCGCGGTTCCATGCATCGAAAAGCTTCCCGCCCCACTGAAGGAAGCTCCGGACAGGAGGTTGATGGTGGAGTGGATCTGCGTGCTTCCCGCATCCGCCGTAAAGCTTCCGGAGTGGTGGTAGGTCCAATCGTCCAGGATCACGTCACCGCTCGCCGCGCTACGCTTCAAGGTGCCCTGGTTGAAGAAATGGTTGCTGCCGTAATACCTGTTGAAGGCATCGCCCGCAGTCGCGAATTCCCAGGTAGCCCCGGGATGGTTCGTGACTGTCACGCTGTCGTACCCGACGAGCGGGTTGCCCGCCTGCCAGACCACGGTTCCCTTGTTGTCCAGCACCGCGCCCGCGTTGAGCTGGCAACTGCCGTTGATCGTGAGCTGCCTGTTTACAGGGTTTTCCAGGGTTCCGGCGATGCTGCCTCCGGTCCAGGTCCAGTTCCCTTGGATCTTCGCGCCGGCCCCGGCCACCATCGTGCCACCGGTGAGTTTCAGGGTGGTGGCGGTGGAGTGGATCTGGCCGTTCAGCGAGCAAACGCCATCGGAATGGTCGAAGGTCCCCGCTCCCGACAGCAGGGCCCCCGCGGGCAAGGTCAGGTTCGCCGCCACCCGCAGGGTGCCGGCCGAAACCTTGGTCTCTCCCGGCAGGCTGTAGCTCCAGTAGGGAAGTACGGTTTCTCCGGCACCGGTCTTCTCCAGGAGGCCCGCATTGTTGAAAGTATTGCTTCCGTAGTAGTTGCTGAACGCGTTGCCCGTCGTCTCCAGACGCCACACGCCGCCGGCCTGGTTGTTGACGGTGACACTGTCGTAGCCCCTAAGGGGCGATGCCGAGTTCCAATGGACGACGCCCGAGTTGTTCAGCACCGCCCCGGTGTTGAGCTGGCAGTCCCCGGCGATCGTCAGGTCGGATCCCGCGGGCACGGTGAAGGTCCCCGACCACGCGCCGCCGGTCCACCGGTAGTTGCCGCTCAGGGTGACCGGAGCGGTCGCGTTCAAAGTGCCTCCCTCGATCGTGAAGAGGCCGCTGGGGTTTGCGATCGTGCCGGAGACGTTCAGGTTCCATCCTGTCTGCTTGAAGCTGCCGCCACCCGTGAACTGCACGCCGGATGTCAGGGAGGAGTTGGAATTGATCACCAGTTCCCCGCCTTGCTTCTGAACCTCACCGCCCAGCGTGTAGCTCCAGTCGTCGAAAGTGATGCTGCCTGCGGCGGTCTGGCGCAGGATGCCCAGGTTGATGAACTGGTTGTTCCCGTAGTAGTTGTTGAAGGCGTCCCCGGTGCCGGAAAGTATCCACGTGGCGCCCGCCTTGTTCGTGACGGTGGCACTGTCGTAGCCGATCGTGACCCCGCTTGTCCAAGTGATCGTGCCCTCGTTCCGGATCTGGCTGCCGGTCGCCAATTGGCGGCTGCTCCCGCCCATCGTGAGAGTCGAGCCGCCTGCCACGTCCCAAATCCCATGGAGCGTGCCGCCATTCCATTCGGAGGCATGGCTTGTGGTGACGGTGCCTTGGGCACCCGGTCCGTTCACGAAGTTCAGATAGCCGCTGTGAAGCTTCAGTCCATAAACACTCCGGCTGATCGTGCTCGTCACCTGGTCGCCGTTCGCGATCACCGCGATGTCATCCACCCCCGGCACGCCATAGGGACTCCAGTTCTCGGGTGCGCCCCACGAATCGCTGTCGTTGCCCGAAATGCCGTCGCGCATCGTCCAGCCGGTCCACGTGTAGACGGGATGATAGTCGACGCTGAAACCGACTCCGGCACCGCTCGTTCCCGCCGGACTTTCGCGGTTGGTCACGATAATCTCCGCCGAGTAGTTTCCGTTGGGCAATGAAGTTCCGCTCGGGAGCGCCCAACCGTTGGGGGCGGTCCAGCGGCCTGCGCCTTCGTCGGCAGCCACCGGAAGATTGACCGGGGAAGCAACCCAGGCGGTACCGCTCCAGTAGCTGAAGCCACCCCCCGGCAAGAAGCGTGTGAAGATCACCGAGGTCGCGGCGACACCCGACTCCGGATCGCGGGCTTCGCCTTGCAGTCCGGGCAGCGCCGGTACGGTCAGGATGCTGCCGCTGGACGGCGATTCGATCGTCGCCACCGGCAGCGTCGTATCCGCCGCAGTCCGCGTCAGCCAGATTTCGGCCATGCTCGGGTTTTCTGCCGCGTCCGTCGCGAAGACCCTCATGTGGATCTGTTGTCCCTGCGGCCAGTTGGCACGCGATGGAGGCGGGACCGTCAGATACCAACGTCCGCCGCTTTGGGTGGCGGGCAGGGAAGTTGGCGTGGTGCTCCAGTTCGTTCCGCTCCAGTAGAAGAGATCGGCGCCGACGGTCCGTCTCAACTCGATCTCCAGTTCCACGGCGTCGGGGGCCAGGACCCGCAAACCGTCGAGGTTGAAGACCACTGCATTGTCGATCCACGGCTCGATCACGATGGTGGGCGCTGCGTTGTCGATCGTGAATGTCGTCGGGACGAAGTCGCTGCCTTGATCGTTCTGGTCCACGGAGGCGACGTGCAGTTCGTAGCTGCCGTCGGGCAGTCCGGCGGGCAAAGTGGTGCGCCACGTGTGGTCGCCCGTCGCTACCGGCAGGAGGTTCTCGATCGTCACCTCCCGGGTGTGATCGTTGTGGCTGAAGGTGCCGGAGTCGAATCCCGGGGTTGCCCAGCGGTACCATTTGCCTTGGCTCTGGCTGTAGAGCGCTACTTTGGTACGCAAGAGCCCGACCGCGTTGCTCGCTCCTCCCACGGAGGTATCGGCCGTGGTGCCGAACACTCCAGCAGCGGTGAGCGCGCCGCTCGTATAGGTCTTGCCGCTCACCGGGCTCGATATCCCCACCGTGGGTGCCTGGGTGTCTTGCAAGGTGTAACCCATGTCTCGCATCGCGCTCATCACCAGCGGCCCGAAAAGCTGGGTCGGAAAGTCCACCATGGGGGTCATCAGTTCGTTGACGTTGCCCGTCGTGGAGTAAGTGGCGTTGTCGAAGTGATGGAGCGACGACCCGCTGACAAAGGTGCCGGGAGCGTGGACCTTGGCCGGATTGCCACCGTTGTAGAGCCGCAGGAAAGTGCCGTCCACGAAGACGTTGTTACTCTCGCGCAAGCTGTCGCGGGTGGACGCCTCCATCGTCGGGAAGAAAGTGCCCGCGCCGTTGGTCATCAGAGCATCCCAGATCATCGGACTGCCGAGGACATACCCGCCGTTAGCGCCGAGGCCGGAGAGGAAGCCCAGGCCGTGGCCTAGTTCGTGAAGGATGGTGCCGATGAACGAAGTCCCGGAGCCTCCGGTGTTATTCAGGTCGTAATCCCAGGCGAATCCATCGTTTGCAACGTCGTCCAGGTAGGTGTTGCAGTTGACCGTGATGTCGTCGGAGGTGCCGTTGGCCACCATGTCTTGGCCCACCATTTGATCGACCAATGCGGACGGATAGAAGGTGTTGTTCCGGG
>CAMLOZ010000178.1 GCA_946481625.1 uncultured Haloferula sp.
GGTGGAGAATCACCTTGGCGAACTCTGGAGCCTCATGCGCTTCCTGATGCCGGGCTTCCTCGGCGGACAGGAGGAATTCAACCGGCGCTTCCGCACTCCCATCGAGCGCGATGGCGACGAGGACCGGCGGGCCGCGTTGAAGACGCGCGTCGCTCCCCTCATCCTGCGCCGGACGAAGGATCAGGTGGCCAAGGAACTTCCGCCGAAGACGATCCTGATCCATCCCGTCGAGCTGAATACCTCGCAGAAGGATCTCTACGAGACCGTCCGCGCCACCATGGACAAGCGCGTCCGGCAAGCCATCGCGATCAAGGGCCTCGAAGGCTCGCGGATGGTGTTCCTCGAAGCATTGTTGAAGCTGCGCCAGATCTGCTGCGAGCCGAAGCTGCTGAAGTTCGAGGGCGAATCGAGGTTGGAAGCGGAAGCCGCGGGCTCCGCCAAGCTCGATTACCTCGCCGATCTCCTCGACACGCTCATCGAGGAAGGCCGCCGAATCCTCCTGTTCTCCCAGTTCACCTCGATGCTCGAAATCATCGAGGGCCTCCTTCAACTACGGAAAGTGCCGTACTTGAAGTTGACCGGCGAATCGAAGAACCGGGGCGAGCTCGTCGAGCGCTTCCAAGGCGGCAATTTCCCGGTGTTCCTGATCTCCCTGAAGGCGGGCGGAACGGGCTTGAATCTAACTGCGGCGGATACCGTCATCCACTACGATCCCTGGTGGAACCCCGCCGCGGAGGCGCAAGCCACCGACCGTGCCTACCGCATCGGGCAGACCCAGCCGGTCTTCGTCCACAAGCTCATCTGCCAAGGCACCGTCGAGGAGCGCATCCACCAGCTCCAGGCGAAGAAGAGCCAGTTGGCGGACTCGCTGCTGTCCGATGCCGCGCGGGCCGCTGCTCCGGATGAAGTCACTCTGTCGGCATTGCTGGCACCGCTGGGCTAGGTAGTCCCGAAGGAGGGACCACGCGCCAGGTCCGGATGAGGAGCGATCGCGAAAGGTTGTCCCAGCGCTCTTCCGCCACGGCAAGCCGCATGCTGTCCTTTTCAAGATCCCAAGTGTCGCAAGCCCCGGCCGGGGACCAGCCTTCGTTCAGCAGGCTTTCGAGGAACTCCTCGCGGGTGGTGCCGCGGACCACCCTTGTGACTGCCTCGCGATGCGATTTTTCGGGCCTGCTCAGGTTGCCGGTTCGCCAATACGGGCGCTTGCAGCGGTACCACGAACGAAGCCGCGGCTGGAGCCAGGAGACGAGGGCGAGTTGCGAGCGGGACAGCAGGTTGTCGAACCGCGATTCCAGCGGACGCAGCGGTTGCATGCGATCCACGACGCCTTGGTAGCCCGCAAGGCCCATGGCCCCGTGGTAGACGATCGAGCCTTCCACCGCGCGGACGGGTCCGCCGGAATAGACAAAGCCATCCCATTTTGCGTCGCCTCTCGCGGTGAAGCGTTGCGGGTGCTTCGCGATGAGCAGCGCCTCCGCCTTGCCGTAGCCGATTTGCTGGCGGAGGTAGCCGCGCAGCGAGGGCCGGCGATGGTGCCAGACGAAGGCCGTGGGCGCGAAGCCGAGCCGGTAGCCCTTGTCACGGAGACGCCAGCAGAAATCGACATCGTCGCCTGCGGTCCTGAATTGCGGGTCGAAACCGCCGATGTCGAAGTACGCCTTTCGTCGTACCGCGAGGTTGCAGCCGGGAAGGTGCTCCGCTTCCTCGTCGTCCAGCATCACGTGGCTCGGCGCGCCGGGGGCCGCGGCGACGATGGCTTCCACCTCATCCTTCGGCCGCGGGGGAAGGTTCGGACCTCCAACGCCGTCCCACCCCTTCGCAAAGGCGGTGGCGAGGCCCGCAAGCCAATCACGATCCGGCTCGCAGTCATCGTCGGTGAAGGCGACGAACTCCCCGGTGGACGTCTCGGCACCCGCATTGCGGGCGGCGCTGAGGCCGCAGGGCTCGAGACGGACCAAGGTGACGGAAGGAAACTCCGTCTCCACCAGATCGGCGGTGCCATCGGTCGAGCCATCGTCCACGACGATGACTTCATGCGCGGGGAACGACTGCTTCCTTAGCGCGCGAAGGCAGGCGCGGATGCGCGGCCTGCCGTTGCGGGTGCAGACGATCACCGAGATCGTCGCCGCTGGCGGCGGAGGAGCAGGCGCGGCAAATGCGCTCGTCACCGCGGCCAGCGCGGGCTTCGGATTTCCTTCGCGGTCGATCAGTCCGAAGTCCCAGTCGGTCACCTCGAGCCCGGCATTCCACCACCGGTCGCTCCAGGCATAGAGCGTGATCCCCGCGGCCCCCTCATCGTTCATCGCACGGATGCCCCAGGAAAGGGTCTCGGCTTGACGGGCGAGACCGTTGCGCCGGGAGTCCAGGCCGAACTCCGAAATCAGGACCGGCCGGTCGCCGGCGATGTGATGGAGGCGGCGGAGGTACTTGCGGAAGGCGGCTTCGTCTTCGAGATACACGTTGAAGGCCGTGAAGTCGGCGTTCTCCGGCTCGAGGTACTCGGTGCTCGGGTAGTTGCCGTAGCACCAGAGGAGATCGGGGCGAAGCTCCTTGCCGAGATCAATGAGACTTTCGATGGCCTTCCGGACTTCCACCGGTCCCATCCAGCGGACGAGGTCGGAGGGGACCTCGTTGGCGACAAAGATCCCCGCGAGCGCGGGATGGCCTTCGAAGGGACGCAGGCCCTCCGCGAGAGAGACGCGGGCGGCGGCGAGGATGCGCTCATCCTTCAGGAAATCCACGGCATGGGGCCACTTCAGGCCCGCGAAGACGCGCAGACCCGCCGCGAGGGCGCCATCCAGAAGGCTGCGGCCGGGCATCTCGTAGAGACGGAGGGCATTGAAACCCGCCGCGGCGATGCGCTGGAAATCCGGCCCGAAATCCTCCGGCCAGCCGCCGGGGAAGGGACCGTAGGTCACGGCGCGCACGGCGATGCGGCTTCCTCCCGAACGGAAGAATTTGCCATCGACGCGCAGCGGCTCCATCGGGGCGAAACCCTAGGCGGCGGAGCGGAAGTTCCAAGCTCCAAGCGCGGTCGCGGGGATCCCCAAAACGATTCGTTGGCAACCCGCGGATCACGGTTAGAAAGGTCTCATGCGCGAAGAGCTCCTCAGGAACCCGGTTTTCTCGATGGCTGCCACCCAATTCGACCTCGTGGCGGATTTCCTCGGGCTCAACGACGAGCTGCGGGAGCGGACGAAGTGGCCCAAGCGGCTGATCACGGTGACGGTGCCGATCCGCCACGACGACGGGGCGGTGAAGGTTTATTTCGGCCACCGGGTGCAGCACCACCTGACGCGCGGACCGGTGAAGGGCGGCCTGCGCTACCACCCGAGTGTCGATCTCGGCGAGGTGGCGGCGCTCGCGATGTGGATGAACTGGAAATGCGCGCTGATGGACCTCCCCTTCGGCGGTGGAAAGGGCGGCATCACCTGCGATCCCCACAAGATGAGCATGGGCGAGCTCGAACGTCTGACGCGCCGCTACACCATGGAGATGATTCCTTTCATCGGGGAGGACATCGACATCATGGCCCCCGACATGGGGACGAACGAACAGACGATGGCATGGATCACCGATACCTACTCGACCCACGCGGGTCGGCTGATCCCGGGAATCGTCACGGGCAAGCCGCTGGGCCTGCAGGGCTCGGCCGGGCGGACACAGGCGACGGGGCACGGCGTGGCCTTCCTCGCCTGCCGGGCCCTCAACAAGCTTGGCATGAAGCTCACCGAAGCGACGGCCGTCGTCCAGGGCTTCGGAAATGTCGGGTCCCATGCGGCCTATGGCCTGTCGAATTCGGGGGTGAAAGTCACCGGCATTTCCGATGTGAGCGGCGCGATCTGGAACGAGAAGGGCATCGATACGCGCAAGCTGCGCGACCACGTGGCCGCGCGCGGGAGCATCACGGGCTTCCCGGAAGCCGATCCCATCGATCCCGGGCAATTGCTCTGCCAGCCGTGCGAGATCCTCGTTCCCGCCGCGACCGACATGGTCATCACCGGCGAGAATGCACCTCGTCTGAAATGCAGGATCCTGGCTGAGGGCGCGAACGGCCCGACCACCCCGGAGGCGGACAAGATCATTGAGGCGCGCGGAGACATTTTCGTGATTCCCGACATCCTCTGCAATGCCGGAGGCGTCACCGTTTCCTACTTCGAGTGGGTGCAAAACCTGCAGCGGTTCCAGTGGACCGAGCGCGAGGTGCTGACGAAGCTGGAAACGATGTTGGAGACCGCTTTCGCCCGCGTATTGGTATTCGCCGAGCGGAACAAGCTTTCGCATCGCATGGCCGCGCAGGCGCTGGCGGTGAAGATCGTGGCGGATGTGAAAGCGCAGCGGGGGCTTTTCCCGTGACCGTGGAAGGAGACCGATCATGCAAGCACTGCGATTCCATCAGTTCGGAAAGCCCCTCGAGGTGCTTCGCCTGGAAGCACTCGATCTGCCGCCGCTGGCCGAAGGCGGGGTGAGGGTGAAGATGCTCGCCGCGCCGGTGAATCCGGCGGATCTGAATTTGATCGAAGGGACCTACGGGGTGAAGCCGCCGCTACCGACGGTTCCGGGGATCGAGGGCTGCGGCGAAGTGGTCGAAAGCGCTTCTCCTGGTTTCCAGCCGGGCGACCGTGCCATCATCCTGCGCCGCGCGGGCAGTTGGGCGACCCATGTTCAAACCGAGGCGGCCCACCTCTTCAAGCTGCCCGCCGGGATCGACCCGGTCCAGGCGGCGATGCTGAAGGTGAACCCGGCGACGGCGTGGCGCTTGCTGACGGGTTTCATCATGCCGGCGAAGGATTCCTGGATCGTCCAGAATGCGGCGAACTCAGCGGTGGGCCGCTGCGTCATCGGGCTGGCGAAGCAGCTCGGCCTGCGTACGATCAATCTCGTACGTCGCCCCGAACTTTTCGAAGAACTCCTCGCGCTAGGCGCAGACGTGGTGGCGCTGGATGAAGATGCCGCGGTCGCAGCGCACAAGGACAAGGCTCCATCGCTGGCTTTCAACTGCGTGGGCGGGGAAAGCGCGCTTCGGCTGATGAACCTGCTCGCCCCCGGCGGCACCCACATCACCTTCGGCGCGATGGCGCGGCGGCCGCTGACCGTTCCGAACGGGCTGCTGATCTTCAAGAACCTCAACCTGCGCGGGCTGTGGATCACGAAGTGGATCGAGGGCGCACCGCGGGAGGAAATCGAAGAGGTGTACGGCCGCCTCGCGGCCAGCGGCCTGAGCATGCCGGTGGATCGTCTGGTCCCTCTTGCGGACTACGCGGAGGCGATCAACGCCGTCAACGCTCCGGGACGGCACGGGAAAGTAATACTGGTACCGTAGTCAGCGCTTGCGCTTGCCCCTCGTCCCCGACCATTCCCACAGCTCCGTCAGCAGCAGGCGCTCGCAGGAAGCCACGACCGCTGCGGCGGTCGTGTAACATTTCGCCTCGACCAGTTCCGTCCGCTTCCCGGCAAGCTGGTCTGCCACGCGGCGATAGACCTTGGCGCGGCGCTTGTGCTCGAAGAGCGGGATCATCGCGAGGCACCATGCGGCGACGGCAGGCAAGGCGGTCGGGAGGAAATTGAGGACGATGCGGTTTACCCCCGCGGAGACCTGCCACTTCCACAAGCCCGCGGAGATCGCAATGGCACCGAGCACCATCGCGCCGATCGAAGCAATCTTGAACAGCGCCCCGAAGACCCGCAAGCGGCGCGCCGCCACCTCTCCCTTCTCCGTGAAGTAGCGGATCTGACCATCGAGGCGATCCGCGAGATAGCCTCCCCGCGCGGTCTTCCAATCCTGCCGCGATCCGATCAAATGCCAGGCCGCGCTCCGGAGAAATGGCGCGTCCTCGTCGAAGAGATCGGCCGCAATTGGCCGCAACGGGGGCGAAAAGGAATGCGAGGCCAGCAGCGAACGCAGCAGCTCCGCATGCACCCGGTCCTCCATCCATTCGTCGCTGATCCGGAAACGCGATCCCACCCAAGGCAACACTGCCGCCACGGTCACGATCATGAACTTGATCGCGGGCGCTGCGTTCTCCGCGAGCTTGAAGGCAACCAGAATGGCAGTTGCGATCGTGGCGAGTTGGTTGAGCGAGATCGAGCCGGCGGCAAACCAGCGCGACCTCGGCGCGCCATGTACGGCGCGGTGATCGAGCGTGGTGAAGAGCTCCTGCACGCTGGAGGCGGTGGGCAGCGCGGTGATCTCCGCATCGCTCCACGGAAACGGGCGCGTACTTTCCAACGGTCCTAGCTGCCCCGTGGCCGCCTCGATGATCCTCAGCGGCACCCGGCGTTCCCGGGCCTCCGCGACGGTCTCCGCGGTGCCGCCGATGCCGCGCGCCGGCTGGCCATCCCAGAAGAAGAGCATCGCATCCGCCACATCCAGGATCTCGCGAGCCGCCAGATGGTAAGCCTCCGGCGCAACCTCGTTGCCCGGTGCCACCTCCGTATTCGAGGCTGCGGCCATAAGTCCCTCCGCACGCGTCCACTCCGCATCATCATCGAAGTCGAGCCGGAACCGGTCCTTCGGAAAGGGCAGGACGACGCTATAGGCGAGCCCGAGATCGCGGCAGCACTCCAGGAAGAGCAGGTCGGCACCCGCCGCGGCACTTGCCCTGCCGACCACTACGCCCTCGGCATTCTCACGGAATCCGCGCAAGCCCGCGAGGATCGCGGCCTTGGTGGCGGCGGCATCGGCGATGGCCCGATGGCCCGCGAAGCCGATGACCCAGACGCGGCGAACCTTCCCTTCAGTCATGATCGAAGTGTTCGAGCTTCACCGCCTGCTCCGCATAGGTCGCGCCCATCTCGCCGAGGAAATCCATCAGCTCGATGTTGTCGAGGGTGAAGCCCTTCCTGCTGACCTCGAGGGCGGCTTTCATTTCCGCCTCCCCGATCGACCGGTCATAGCGCGCGTAGAGGAAGGATCCCCGGGGATTCACGCGGACCAGGTCGCCGATCTCGCTATCGAGCGGATCACCGTAGCGGCACTCGCCCTGCTGGCGGCAGATCAGGTCCTGCATCCACTGGGCCGACCCGATCAACGCGGCGGGCAGGGACTTCGCCTGGCCTAACAGGTGCTCCACCAGCTTGCCGCC
>CAMLOZ010000179.1 GCA_946481625.1 uncultured Haloferula sp.
ACGTCCTCGAACATCGCCTCGCACTCGTGCGGGTTCAGGCCCAGCGAGGAGAGCATGTAGACCAATGAATCCGCATGGATGTTCTCCTCATGTGCGTGGCGACCGAGCACCAGCTTCAGCTCCGGTGCCGTCACCACCTCGCGGACCACGTGCAGCACGTTGTCACCCACGATCCCCTCGGCCGCCGAGAAGTAGCCGATCCCCATCTTGATGATCCACCGCTCGACGTCGGAGATCTCGTCGGAACGCCACTGCTCGACGTCCTTCTGCATCGTGATGTCCTCCGGCTCCCAGTGGTTGTTCTTCATCGTCTTGTACAGGTCGTACGCCCACTGGTACTTCAGCGGCAGGATGTTGAAGAACATGGTCTCGCGACCGTTGATGACTTTCTTGGCGGCGAAGGCTTGCTCGGCTTTTTCGCGGTCGAGGACGAAGGTGCGGCTGCCGAGGGTGATGGTGGTGGTGGCGGACATGGAGAGGAGGCGGACTGGAACGGAGATTTTCGGGTGGTTTCAGCGCTTTCCGGCAGAGCCGGGCGGCGCGGACGCAGCGTGGGAGATGCTGCCGGAAAGAGTAGCAAGCCTCAAGCCGATTCTGTGCATATGGTATCCACAAATTATTCACACTACCACCTGTAGTATGGCAGTCATTCCGGCGTGAACTTGACAAGCGCCCCGGAATCCATAAACGCCTGAAAAATGTGGACCGGCTGAAAGGGAGGTCAAATTCCTCGCGGTGTACCCTAGGGCTCAGAAAATTTTCCGGGGGCGGCCTTCCCCCTCCCGTCCTCAAATTCCCGCCCGCAAATTTTAAAATGTTAGATCCGCTTTTCGTTAGAAAAAGCGACAATCAATTAACATTCATACGATTACAACTAACAAAACAATCGTTCCACCCGTCGACCCCTCTTCCCAACCCGTTGATACCCTGATAAGTTCGGTTAAGTCGACCGGTACGCCAGCACGCCCAGCCCCTCCTTCTCCAGCCGCCCGAAAGCCGCCGCCTCTCCCTCCAGGCTGCCGTTCCGGATCGCCCGCAAGATCCCCAGCCAAGCCTGGATCCGCGGAGTGTCCGTCCCCGCCTCCTGCAACAACAGGATTGCTTCGTCATGCCGACCCGCCCTCGCCCGCGCCATCGCCTGCGAAAACGCGTCGTCCCCCGGTGCCAGCACATGCCGCACCACCCCCCTTAGCTCCGCCGGCCGTACCGGCTTCAGCAGGAAATCCACCACCTGCCCCGTGATCGCCCGCAGCGCCGCGGACGGCGTGATCGCCGCGCTGCAAAGCACCACCGGCAGGAAATTCCCATGCCGCCGCAGCGATTCGATCACCCGCAATCCGTCGATGTCCGGCATCCGCAGGTCCAGGATCACGATGTCGTAGCTCGAGCTTTCCAGTTTCGACAACGCCTCCCCGCCGTTCGCTGCCGTGTCGGTCTCGTGGTCGGAGAGAGCGTACGAAAAACCGAGCCGCAGGGTGGGCTCGTCATCGACGACAAGCACCCGGTAGCGGACGGCAGCCCCGGCTGCCTTGGTGTCAGGCAATTGGGACATCGATGTAGAATTCCGTCTGGTCCGAGGTTCGCTCCCGGAGACCGATCCGGCCTTCGTGCGCCCTCATGATCTCGCGGCAGATGAAAAGTCCAAGCCCCACTCCCTCGGAGTCCTGCCCGGGAGCGCGGAAGAACCGCTCGAAAATCCGGCTCTGCGATTCCTCCGGCACGCCGGGCCCTTGGTCGATGACCGACACGCGCAGGTGATCCGCATCCGGCTGGCTGGTGCGCAGCGTGACCGTCCCGCCGTCCGGGCTGTGCTTGACCGCGTTCGAGACGAGATTGTTCAGCACCTCGTCCAAGCGCAGCGGATCGGCGCTGACGTCGGGCAAATCGTTGTCCGTTTCCACGCGGATGGTGACGTGCTTCTCATGGGCCTTCGGCGCGAAAAGTCGCTCGGATCGCTCGAGCGCCCGGGGCAAATCCACAGGAACGCGGTCCAGATGGGTAGTGCCGCTTTCCGCCCGCGAAAGATCGAGGAGCGTGTTGAGCGTGGCCAGGAGACGCTCGCAATCGTCGTTCGCCGAGGAAACCATCGTCTTCTGGATCGGCGAGAGGTTGCCGGAGCGCTCCTCCAACAGAAGATGCAAGACCATGCGGATGCCCGTGAGCGGGGTCTTCACTTCGTGGCTCACGGTCGACAGCAGGTTGGTCTTCATGTCATCCAGCCAGCGGATGCGGGTGACATTGTGCAGCAGCACCGCGCGACCGGAGTGGATGCCGTCTTCCGAGGTAAAGCTGAAGATGCGGGGCAGATAGAAATACTCGCGCTCGCCGATGCGGAAGAGGAGCGCCTCGCGCGGATCCTCCGGCATGTGGTTGGTGCCGGACTCCGCGGTGTCATCCAGGATGCGCTGGATTTTCGCGGGGATCCGGTTGGCCGTGCCGAGGTCTTCCGTGAGCGTTTCCGCAGCGGGGTTGAGCTGCAGGATCCGACCGTCTTCCCCCAGCACGAAGACGGGGGAAGGAATCGCTTCCAAGATCGCCCTGTTCACCAGGTTGGTGCGCATCACGCGCTCCTCCGTTTCGCCGCGGCGCAGGCGGAGTTCGGCCGCCATGTCATTGAACGCGGTCGCAACGGCGCGGAACTCGCTGTCCGCCCCCGGCTCCGGCAAGGTCAGCTCGAAGTTACCCTTGCGGATTTCATCGATCGAGCGCCGCAATCCCTCCACCGGGTCCACCATGTGGCGCACGAGTTGGTGGTAGATGAAGACTGCGATCGCGGTGCCGACGAGCACTAGCACCGTGACGAAGAGCGTGTTGTTCGCGGACTTGTTTTCCACCGCGACGCCCGCCTTCAAGCGCTCCTCCGCCAGCAGGAAAACATCGTCGGAATGTTCCGCGATGTTCTGCGACTGCCGGCTCAGCGAGGTGAGAAGCTTCGCGGCTTCCTCGCGGGTGGCGATGTTTCCGCGGAAGAGTTGATCGTAATCTTCGAAGTAGGTTGTCAGTTCCTGCTGCAAACGATCCAACACCTCGTTCCAGACGTCATCGTCACTCCGGCGGAGGCTCGCCAGGCGGGCGATCAATTCGCCTTGGTTGTACTCGAAGAGCGTTTTGTCAGGAGGCTTGTAGGGGGGCTCGCCTGTCAAAGCGGGAAGGTAATGGGCATCGATCGCCGATGTGAGGATGCCGAAGCTCCTCGCCGTCTTGATGGCCGGATAGTTGTTCTCCAGGCTATTCTGGTAGCGGCGGTTGGCATCCCGCACCAGTACGAGCGCCGCCGCCCCGACACCCCACAACAGCAGGATCAAGGTCAGGAGCCCGTAAAACAGTCGGGTGCGTAACATTCAGAGAGGCGGGAGGCTCAGTCCATGCCGAAGCGTTTGCGCTTCCGGTAGAGGGTGGCTTTGTCGATGCCGAGAATCGCAGCAGCGTCTTGGAGCGTGGGAGCCCAGCGGAGCACTTCCCGGAGATGGGTCTGTTCGATGTGGTCGATACTATATTCGCCGCCGATGACGGGAACCGCGGCACCACCGGCGGCGGGGGATTCCGCGGCGACCGGGATCGGAAGATCCTCGGCCTCGATTTTCGAGCCGCGGGCGAGAATCGCGGCGCGTTCGATGGCGTTCCGCAGTTCGCGGAGATTTCCGGGCCATGAGTGGCGGAGCAGCGCCTGGCGGCCGGTTTCGGAGAAACCGTCGATCCTGCGGCCCATCTGGCTGCTGAAGAAGGAGAGGTAGTCGTGGGCAAAGCGAATCAGATCGGCCCGCCGTTCGCGGAGCGGGGGCACGGTCACGCTGATCACGTTCAGACGGTAGAAGAGGTCTTCGCGGAAGGTCCGGGCAACCACGCTTGCAGCAAGGTCGCGGTTGGTGGCGGCGATGATGCGGACGTTGCTCTCGCGGACCTTGTTTTCGCCAAGCCTCTCGTATTCGCGCTCCTGAAGAAGACGCAGGAGTTTGGGCTGGATCTCCATCGGCAACTCCCCGATCTCGTCGAGGAAAAGGGTCCCGCCCTCGGCCGCATGGACCTTGCCCCAGGTGTCCTTGATCGCGCCGGTGAAGGATCCTTTCACATGGCCGAAGAGGACGCTTTCGAGCAATTCCTTGGAGAGGCTGGGGCAGCTCACGGTCACGAAGGGTTTGTCCTTCAAGTGACTCCGGTCGTGGACCTCGCGGGCGATGACGCTTTTGCCGGTGCCGCTTTCTCCGAGGATCAGGACGGAGGCCGGCGATGCGGCGGCGCGGAACAGCGTCTCCATTTCGAGTTGGGTGCGCTCGTCCTCGGAATTGAACTGGAGCGGCGGGGCGTTGTGACGGACCTCGCTTTTGAGTTCCTGGACGGTCTCCTGCAGGCGGACCACCTCCACCTGGGTCTGGAGGGCCTTGTGGGCCTTGGCGAGGATCGCGCGAAGTTGGTCGGGAGTGAAGGGTTTCTCCAGATAATCGAAGGCCCCGAGCTGGGTCGCTTTCACGGCCGTGGCGACGGAGGCGTGGGCGGTGAAAATCGTGACGAGTTGCCGGGGGTTTTGCTTGAGGATCTCCTGCAGCACCTTGAGCCCGTCTTCATCGCCGAGCCGAAGATCCAAGAATACCAATTGGAAATCGTCCTCCTTCAAACGGCGCAAGGCGGAGGTGCCGTCCTCCGCAGTTTCTACATAATGTCCCTCCGCCTCCAGGGCGAGGGAAGTGGTGAGGCGGATCGACTGTTCGTCGTCAACGATGAGGATGTCCATGACGGGTGGGTTACCGATCTCTCCTAACAGTCGGCATGCCGGGGGCTGACCCTCAGCCCCTTGTGCTGAGGGTCAGCATGTTCGGGCGAAATGCATGATTGAAAGCAGGTCGGCGGATCGTGCAATACGCTACCCCTTCGAGAGGGTGGATTGCAATTTGCAATTTATCTATCGCTGGCGCTACGTCGGGGAAGCCGTTGAGGCTTATGAATAAAAAAGCCACCCGGCGGATCACCGGGTGGCTTCCAAAGAGACAGGCGGTGTGCAAGTCAGGCGGGCACCTCGCGACCGCGGCGGATCTCGGCGAGATGGTTCAGGGTCTCGCGGGTTTCCCGGCTCCAATCGCGGAGCGCCTTGCGGGAGAGCTCGACCCGGTCCGCCATGGCTTTTTCGAGATCGTGGTAGTTGGCGGCGAGGCGTTCGATCAGCGAGTTCATCGACTCGACGGCGCGGTCGCGCCACGGGTGATCGCCGGCCTCGTGGAGACGGGCAAGTTCCTGATCGGCGCGGCGGCGGGCTTCCGCCATTTCAGCAAGGAGCACCTTGGTATCCGGCACGCGGCGCAGGTCGCTGGCGAGACCCACCTTGGAAAGCAGCCAGATGGCCCACTTGGTGGGGTCGAAGTTCCAGGGCTTCACGCCGTTGCGGTAGTCGTGCTGGAACTCGTGATGGTAGTTGTGGTAGCCCTCGCCGAAGGTGAAGAGCGACATCACGAAGCTGTCGCGGGCGCTGCAGCGGGTCGAGTAGGGCTGGCGGCCGATGGTGTGGCAGAGGGAGTTGATGAAGAAGGTGCACTGCTGGACGCAGAAGACGCGCAATACGCCGGCGATCAGGAAACCGCCGAGGGCACCGGTGGCTCCGCCGGCGAAGTAGTAGCCGAGCACTGCGGGCAGGACGAGGCCGACGAGGAGGGCGATGGCCTTGTCCCAGCGGTGTTGCCACATCACCAGCTTGTCCTTGCGGAGGTCGTTGACGTTATCGAGGGGCGGCTCGGGAAGCTGCTTGAAGAGAATCCAGCCGATGTGGGCCCAGAAGAATCCCTTCGAAATGTCGTAGGGATCGTCGTCGTGGTCGGTGTGCTTGTGGTGGCGGCGGTGGTCGGAGACCCAGTTCAGCGCGGAGTTCTCGAAGGCGCAGGCACCGAAAACGAGGGTGAAGAGCTTCACCGGCCACTTGGCCTTGAAGGAGAGGTGCGAGAAAAGCCGGTGATAGCCGAGCGTGATGCTCATGCCGGTGGCGATGGCGTAGAAGGCGAACATGCCAGCGAGGAAGCCGTTCAAGCCATGTTGCCAGAGGTAGATCGGAGCCGCGATCACGGCGAGCAGGGTGATGATCAGGAGGAAACCGGTATTGATCCAGTCCACCCGCTCGAGAGGGATTCGCAATTTCATCATGTCGAAGAATGCCCCGGAGGGCGCGGACGGATACTCCCGATTGCCGTCGCGGTCAATGTCCCAACAAGGGCGCGGGCGATTCTTTTGAAGAAGCCTGACATCCATGCGTGGAATCACGGAGAAAAAGGACCATGGAATCTTAAAAAATTCGGTACTTGCCGAAGGCCGGAAAGGGGTCATGGTTCCCTCGCGCTCGCCACCCTGGCGAATTCAAGGCATGGAGGGTCATCAGGTGATTGATTTCAGTGGTGATTTGAAACCCGGTTCTCGGGAACAGTCGAAGAAGAGACAGAAGGATAGTTCGGGCCACTGATTAGTAATGAGCAAGATGTATGTGGGGAATCTCCCCTTCTCCGCCAGCGAAGACGAGCTGCGCGACGCCTTCGGCCAATTCGGTCCCGTGAGCGAAGTGAGCCTGGTGATGGACCGCGAAACCGGCCGCCCGCGCGGCTTCGCTTTCGTGACCATGGGCAGCAAGGAAGCCATGGAAGCCGCGATCCGCGGACTCGACGGCAAGGATTTCGGCGGACGCAACCTGACCGTCAACGAAGCGCGCCCGCGCGAAGAGCGCCCCTCCTTCGGTGGCGGCGGCGGTGAGCGTCGCGGCGGCGGCGGTGGCTACGGCGGTGACCGCCGTGGCGGTGGTGGTGGCGGCTACGGCGGAGATCGCCGTGGCGGCGGCGGTGGTGATCGTCGCGGTGGTGGCGGCCGCTGGTAAGCTTCCTTGGAGTAATTCCATTTCGGAAGGGCGGATCCCGTGCGGGATCCGCCCTTCTTCTTTCATGAAGATCGTTGTTCGGGTTGATGGCCCGGGGAGGCTGCGATCCTCTAGGGACCGGTTGAGGCGGGCTATGAGGGAAGCGGAAACTGGGGGGACGAGGAACTTACCCAGCCGGACGTCTCGGAGAGACGTCCCTGCCTTGTTGAGTGAGGCCGGTGGGGTGAGAGACAC
>CAMLOZ010000180.1 GCA_946481625.1 uncultured Haloferula sp.
CGGAGCCTCTCAAGCAGCAGGCGAAGGTGGCCCTCGCCATCGAGACCTTGCAGAAGGGTCTCCAGCTTCCCCCGGAGAAGCGGACCGAGGATGTCTCCAAGCGCCTCTTCAACGCCGTGGAACTCATGGCGGATATCGAAAAGTTCCAGCAGGGGGTGCATGTCCACCCGGAGTTGCGCAAGGACTCGCAGGGCCGCGAGTTCAAGGTGCAGGTCGTCTATTTCGGCCTCGCCATGGCCTATGCGGTGAACGAGGACGGCAGCTTCGCGCTGACCGGCCGTCCCGAAGCGGACGGATGGAAGTTCACCGAACGCAACGAACTCGCGCCGCAGATCCAACAGCTTGTCGCTTCCGCCTCCAGCGAGAAGGACGCCACTTTCAGCCAGCTCCCGCTCATCCAACCATGATCCATCGTTTTGTCACCGGGGCCTTGCTGGGCCTCGCCCTAGTCCAGACTTCCGCCGCGGGCGCGCTCGAGGAGGCGCGTGAATCGATCAAGAAGGCGGCGGGTGAATTGCTGTCCACGCAGAAGGAATACTCTGACCTCCGCCTCGGCCTCTATCGCGAGGTGAACCGCCTCGACGACGAGGTCGTGAAGCTGTCGAAGGAGCTGCGTACGCTCGAGCGCGACGAGGAGCTGCGCACCAGCAAGGTCCGCAGCCTCGAACGCGAGATCGAGACTCGGAAGGCCGATGTCACTTACGCCACCGACGTGCTCGCGCAGTATTCGAAGGCTGTCGTCACGCGCCTGCATCCGGCGGAGAGCCAGCTCTACAAGCAGGCGATCGAGAGCGCGGACCAGAAGGCGATGGCCGCGGGCGATCCGAAGTCCGTGGTGGCGGAGCGCTTCAAGATCCTGGAGACCGGGCTCGCCCGTCTCGGTGAGATTGCGGGCGGTCATCGTTTCGAAGGCAAGGCTCTCGGCCGCGCGGGCCAGGCCATCGAGGGCACCTTGCTGCTCGCGGGCCCCGCGGTGCTCTTCGCTTCGCTCGACAAGTCCTTCGAAGGCGTGGCATCCGCCGCGGATACCGGCGCGAACTTGCCCGCCATCGTGCCCCTGGCGGAAACCAACGGCAGCATCGCGAAGGCGATCGAAACGGGCGAGGGCAATGTCCCGCTCGATGCCACCAACGGCCGCGCCATCGAGGCCGCGCTGAAGAATCCCGAAGGCAGCCATGGCGGTGCAATGGAGCACGTCGCGCTCTTCGGGGATATCGCGAAGAACATGATGTTCGACGGCTGGATCGCGATCGGCATCTGCGTGCTGATGATCGCGACCGGCTGGACCGTGGCCGCACGGAAATTCTTCTACCTGAACAAGGTCCAGAAGGGCACGGAGGAGTTCATGCACCGCTGGAGCCAGCTTTCGAACGATCTGACGGCGATCGACCACGGTGATCCCAACAGCATCCAGAGTCTGGGCGGGAATGCCGATGGCCAGGCGCAGGAGCTCCTGAAGAAGTCACCCCTCTACGACATCTATCACATTGGCTCGGAGGAGATCCGGCACCGCCTTCAGCAGGATCGCATGCACAAGAAGGGCCTCTCCGGGCGCTCGATGCAGGCGATCCGCGCCGCACTGGACGCCGGGCTGGTTCGCGCGCAGCACAAGCTCACCAACGGCCTGATCTACCTCACCATCAGCATCGCGGGTGGTCCCTATGTCGGCCTCCTCGGCACCGTGGTGGGCGTCATGATCACCTTCGCCATCATCTCGAAGGTGGGCGAGGTGGACGTGAATGCCATCGCTCCCGGCATCGCCTCCGCTCTGCTCGCCACCGTGGCGGGTCTGATCGTCGCGATCCCCGCGCTCTTCGCCTATTCCTATCTCAATAGCCGGATCAAGAACATCGTCGGGGAGATGCAGGTCTTCATCGACGAGTTCATCGCCAAGATGGCGGAGCTCTACCAAGGCTCCGATCACCCGAATGCGGCCCAGTTCGCGGCCGCCGACAAATCCTAATCCGTCACTGACATGGCCTCGGCCGACGACAAGAGTTTCGACGATATCAACGTCACCCCGATGGTGGACCTTTATCTGGTGCTGCTGCTCATCTTCATCGTGATGACGGCCGCCGGGGTGAAAGGCATGAAGGTGGAGCTTCCCAAGGCCAGCGACAAGGCCGTGAAGAACCTCAGCGTGCCGAAGATCCAGGCGATCACGGTGGACTCCGAAGGGAAGGTCCAGCTCAACCAGACTCCGGTCACGCTCGAGGAACTGGAGAGCAAGTTGAGCGCGATGAAGCTCACGACTCCCGACATCCCCGTGGTGGTGCGTGGCGACAGCGCCTCGCAATATCGCGAGGTGATGGGCGTGCTTTCCGTGCTCGGCCGCCTCGGCATCGACAAGATCGGCCTCGCGACGCAGAAGCCGAAATAGGCTCCGGATCATGGCCCGCCACCAAGTCCCGCCACCGCGGAAATCCCGCCAGCGCCTCATCATGGGCGCGCTGCTCGGGATCGTCGTGCTCGGCGGGGCGGTGTCCTTCGTGCTCTTCGGCGGCGGCGAAAAGAAGGAGAAGGAGGAGATCGTGATCGTGGATCTTTCCTTGCCTCCCCCGCCACCACCGCCGCCGCCTCCCGCACCGCCGGAGGAAGAGAACCTCGCGGAGCCGGAGCCTTCGGAAGTTTCCGAGGACATCGCGGAGGCGGATGCTCCCGAGGAGATGTCCGACGATAGCGCCGCGGACATGGACATCGGCATGGACTTGGGCGACCTCGCTTCCGGCGGGTCGGGTACTTTCACCGTCAGTGCGCCGCGTGTCGGTCGTCGCGGGAGCGGTGGCGGAGGCGGTGACGACAGCTTGATGGGCGGCGATGTCGATTCCCCGCCGACTCCCGTTAGCAAGATCCAGCCATCGATCCCGAGTTCGTTGCAGAGCAAGGGCATCGGCGGCAAGGTGCTGATCGCCTGCGTGGTGGATGAATCCGGCAAGGTCGTCTCCACCTCGATCAAGCAGTCCTCCGGTCACCCCGATCTCGACAAGGCGGCGGCAAGCGCCGTCTCGCGCTGGAAGTTCAAGCCCGCCACCAAGGGCGGCCGCAATGTCCGCGCCAACTGCCTCGTGCCTTACAACTTTGAAGTGAAGAAAAAGTGATGCGCTTCCTCTCTCCCATCCTCCTTGCACTCTCGCTATCGGCGACCGCCGAGACGATCAACGCGCCCGCGATCCTGTTCCGGGACCCGAAGTTCCTGAAGGACTTCGTCGGCAGCTATGGCATCCTGTCCGATGTCGAGCCGAAGATCTCCGCGGACGAGCAGGCGCTGCTCGGCAAGGTGCAGGATCTCTTCGGCAAGAACCAGTTCATCGCCGCGGAGCAAGAGATCGTGCGCTTCGTGAAGGAAACGGAAGCGCCCACCGATCCGGAGAAGAAACCGGGCGAGATCAGCGCGACGATGGTCTTCGTGCTCGGCAACCTCTACTTTGCCTCCGATCGAACGGATGAGGCCCGCCGTGCCTTCAGCGAAGCGATCCGCCGTTTCCCGCGCTTCCGCCGCGCGCACACGAACCTTGGCTACCTGCATATCTCGAAGAACGAACTCGATCAGGCTCTGCCCGTCCTCCAGAAGGCCGTGGAACTCGGCGAGACCAGCCCGCGCGTCTATGGCATGCTCGGCTACTGCTACCTGCAGGACAAGAACGCGCTGGCCGCGGAGAACGCCTATCGCCAGGCCTACCTGCTCGATCCGGAGAACCGGGATTGGAAGGTCGGGCTTACGCAGGCGCTGATGCAGCAGGAGCGCCTGGAAGAGGCGACCAGCATGCTGGAGACGATGATCGCGGAGAATCCGGAGGACCGCCAGCTCTGGCTGCAACAGGCGAATGCCCTCATCGGCCAGGAAAAGAAGATGGAGGCCGCGGTGAACCTCGAGGTGCTGCGCTTGAAGGGCTTGGCCAACGAAGGCGAGCTGAACCTCCTCGGCAATATCTACATGGAGCAGGGCCAGGCCCAGCTCGCGCTCTTCGCTTATCTGGAAGCGATCGATAAGACACCGAAGCTCGATGTCCAACGGGCGCTGAAGTCCGCCCGAATCCTGAACGACTACGGCTATCCGGAGAAGGCGGAGGCCTTCGTGGACAAGGTGGCGAAGGTCGCGACCCTGAGCAGTGCCGATCAACTCGAACTGGATCTGGTCCGCGTGAAGATCGCCCAAGGCAGCGGCGACAGCGCGAAAGTCGGCACGCTGCTGCGCGATCTCTTCAAGCGCGATCCCGGCAATGCCGAGGTCATGCTGGAACTCGCCAAGCATCACGACAATCTCGCCAAAAACGAGGCGGACGAGTCCAAGCGCGGCGACGACCTCGGCGAGGCGAAGGTCCACTACAAGCTCGCGCTGGAGAAGCCGGCGGTTGCCTATCAGGCGAACCTTGGCATGGGCCAGCTTCTCGTACGAGAGAAACAGTATGTGGAGGGCCTGCCCTACATCGAGCGCGCCCTTTCCCTCAAGACCGGCGACAAGGCCAGCCTCGAACAATACCTGAGCCGCGTGCGACGCGCCGCCGACCGGGAGAACCAGCGCAAGGAACGCGAGGCCAAGGAGCGTGCCGAAGCGGAAGAGGCCGCCACGAAGAAAACCAAGTGATCTGGATGAAGACTCAAGATTCGAAGACTCAAGACGGAATACTGGGGCCATGCCGCACCAGCGCCCTCTTCTCTGGAACTTGGCGCACTTTGCGTCTTGGCGGTTCCCTTTTGCTTTTGGCCCACGCCAACGCCAACGAGGCGCTCGATGTTCTCGAAGGAAAGAAGGACCCTGCATCCGTCGTCCTGCCACCGGTGGAAGGCGAAACGGCGGCGGGAGAAGACGCGGCCGTGATCCCGTTGACCGAAGAATGGGCTCCGAGCCCGCTCGATCCCGCGTGGTCGCGCGCCGTGTTGTTCGAAGATCCCTCGAATCCCTGGGTGCAACAGCTCGCGATCAGCGGTCTCTTCCATTGGCAAGGAGCATGGGGCCAAGCGACTCCGGAAGGCGGCAGGGAAGTCGATCTCGATGGCACCCGCACCCGGCGGGCCCGGCTCGGCGCCCGCCTGAAGGCCTTCCGCAACACCGAGATCGAGGCGGTTGCGGAGTTCGCCGGCGACTCGAACTACAACGGCATCGAACGTCTCCAAGGCAAAACGACCGTCTTGGATAATGCCTACGTGAAGTATGGCAAGATGAGGCCCGGTTTCACCGCGGAATACCGCACCGAGCCGCAGCGTGCGCTTGTCCCGGAGAACTCTTTCCTCGTGAACATGGTCGCGCCGGCTTCCACCCTCGGCCTGATGGTCGGCCAGGACACGGACCGCTGGGACTGGGGGCTCGGCTGGTTCTCCTCCGACAACGATTCGGACATCCCGGGCATCAAGGGCGACGGCTTCCTGCTTGCCAATCTCGCCCTGGAGTCATGGGAGAAGGCGGAAGGCGCCGCTCCGGTCCGGACCCGCTGGCACGCCGACTACATCTACAATTTCGACGACAAGGCCAGCCCGGCGATCCCGCGCTACAACGTCGCGGGCCGCCGCTCGGCGAATGGCAACCAGCTTATCGCCCGGAATCCCGCCTTCCAACATCTCTTCTCCACCGGCGTGGAGGTGGAGCAGGACCGCTTCGGGTTCGCCGGGGATTTCATCATGGCGCGCGGCGACACGAATGCGTGGGGGCTCTCGCTCACCCCGAGCTACTGGGCGCTGCCCGGGACCTTGCGCTTCGTGGGCCGCTACCACTATGCGGATACCGACGATGCCGAAGGCTTGGTCGGCGGGATGGGTGTCGGAGCCGATCCCTACTTCGACAGCACGCCGGTCTTCACCGGTGACGAGTATCACTCCTTCTACCTCGGCGCGAACCTGCACCTCTACAAGGATGATCTGGTCCTGATGAACGGCCTCGAGCACGTCCTGCTCAAGGACCAGTCCGGCGGCGGCTTCGATACCGATGCCTGGATCTGGCACTCCGGCGCGCGCATGAGCTTCTAACAGAATTCTATCCGTGAAGATCCTTCTTCTCCTGGCCCTCGCCCTTCCCGCCTCGGCCTTCGACCGAGACACCTTCGGCCGACAGCTCAACGGCTGGCACTACGATGGCTCCGCGCGCTACTCGCTCGATGGGGCGCAATACCGCACCAAAAAACCGCTCACGGTGATGAATGCCGACGGCAGCCGGACCGTAACCGTAACGGTGATCCATGTCGCGAAGGGGTGGGCGGACGTACCCTCCGATCTCGAGGTGGTCTTCGCCCCGGATAGTAAGGTGCAGAGCCTCCGCATCACGGGGAATCCGCACGGGCACAAAGTGGATACCGGCCTCATCACCCGGTCCGAGCCTCCTGTTCCTGCTGAGGGGCAGGCTCCTGTCGCTTTTGAGCCGCTGGCGGAGATGAAGAAGTCCCTGTTCGCGGCCTACGAAGCACAAGCGGGAGCCGCTGCGGAAGGCAAGGAACTCCGGAAGCGCGATCTGCTGAACCGCATTGCAGGAGGCGAGCAGGTCGATGTGGCGGCATTGTCCGCGGGACTGCGCTACAATCTCGATTTGATCTTGGGGCAGCAAGGGACCGCAGGGAAGTAGAGCAACTTTTCAAGTTGCGCATGGGTCGGCTCGGGTTGGAGCTTCCGGCCTCCTTCCAGCCTCCGGTCCGCCAGAAGCACGCAACTTTTCAAGTTGCACCACTTCACATCACCCGGTTCACCAGCGGCTCGCCCTTCTGGTAGCGCGCGAAGTTGTCGAGGAAGTGCTGGATGAGCACCTTCGTCTCGCCGCCTTGGCCGCCGGCGGTGTGGGGCGTGATGTGGCAATTCGCGAAGGTCCACAGCACATGGTCGTCCGGCAAGGGTTCCGGATCGGTGACATCGAGCCACGCCGCGCCGAGATGCCCGGACCCAAGTGCTCCAGCGAGCGCCTGCTGGTCGACGGTCGTTCCGCGTCCGATGTTATGGAAGATCGCGCCCGGCTTCATCTTGCTGAAGCGCCCGGCGTCGAACCACAGCTTGGAGGCCGCGTTGTCCGGCAGGATGTTGATCACGTGGTCGGCTTCTCCCAG
>CAMLOZ010000181.1 GCA_946481625.1 uncultured Haloferula sp.
GCCTCGCGTCGCGAAGGTAACGATCGGATCTTGAAACCCAGTGAGACTGAGTTGGACTTCGATCGAAGTATCGTTACCCGGGAAAGGAGCGGTCGTGCCGCCAGCTACCACGCTCAAGGATTCCTCGGCGGCCACTCCTCCAAGTGCATTCAATGTTGAACCGGAGAAATCGTCGACGAGACCGCCGAAGCTACTCAAGGAAAGGGTGCCGGCGCCTACATCGGCTGTAATGGAGGTCGGCACGCCGCCACTCCCGGGAGTGCTCGCCGTTGCAATGGAGAGGCCGTTGAAGTTCCAATAAGCGATCGTGTCGGCAGCACTTGGAAGAGCGAGAGAGAATAGGATCGCTCCGCCGATCCAGTGGGTGTGTAGGGGATGGTTTCTGGTTTTCATCGGGTCGTTTATCTCGGGCAGCGAGAGGGAGTGGAGGTCAAAAGCAGATTACGCGCCCATTTTGGGTGCGCATCTGAACAAATGTGCCCAATCCGTCACCGGTTGGAAGCTCGCTGCAATTTTGTGGAAAATTCCTTGTCCTTTCCGAAGTTTCAGTAAATAGTGAAAACAAGATGAGCAGCGAGCGCGAACGGTTGAAAGCGGCACGGGACGAATTCGTCGCCCAATGGGGCGCGATGGGCTCGCAATGGGGCATCAATCGCACAATGGCTCAGATCCATGCGCTTCTGATGACCGCCCCCGAGCCGGTCGGCACCGATGACGTGATGGCGGAACTCCAGATCAGCCGCGGAAACGCCCATACCAACCTCAAGGAACTCGTCGCATGGGGGCTCGTCCGCATTGTTCTGAAGAAAGGCGAACGCCGGGAGTTTTTCGAGGCGGAGAAAGACGTCTGGCAGATTTTCACCATCGTGACTCGGGAGCGCAAAAAGCGCGAAATCGAGCCAGCCCTTGGTGTACTCAACCATTGTGCGGAGACGACGCGGGATATGACGACTCCGGAAGGTGTGGCGTTTCACACCCAGATGCGGCAACTTGAGGAGTTCGTGGGCTTCGCATCGAAGGTGGCGGATCGGGTCGGCTCGATGAAGCACGGCTTCGCCGTTCAGCTCGCGGCCAAGTTGCTGGGATAGGGACTGTTTCTGTTGGGATGAAGTTTCGAAAAATCCTGAAAAAAAAGGAACTAAAGGAAATTAAGAATCGAAGGAGGCTGAAATGAATCCGCAGATCGTGCTCTTTGCAGCGAACGGCTTTTTGGGCCGCTATCTGGCCCGCCATTACCAGCGCATGGGCCGCGAGGTGGTGTGCGTGGCGCGCCATCGGGAAGGCTGGAGCGGCGACGGGATGCTCCTCGAGTGGGATGGCAAGACCCCCGGTCCGTGGACGCTCGCGCTGGAGGGTGCCGAGCGCGTCATCAATCTGGCCGGGCGCAGCGTGAACTGCCGCTACGATGCCAGGAACCGCCGGGAGATCGTCGGGTCGCGGGTGGACTCGACCCGCGTGATCGGCGAGGCGATTGCCGCCTGCCGGGTCCCGCCGAAGCTGTGGATGAACGCAAGCACCGCCACTTGGTATCGCCATGCCGAGGATCATCCGCAGGACGAGTGGGAAGGGGAGCCCGGCGAAGGGTTTTCGGTCGAGGTTGCCCGGGCATGGGAGGAAGCCTTCTTTGCGGCGAAGGTTCCCGGCGAAACCCGGAAGGTCGCGCTGCGCACCGGGATGGTGCTGGCAAACGAGTACGGCACCGTCTTCGAAGTCCTGCGGCATCTCACCCGCCGCGGTCTTGGCGGACCGATGGGCAAAGGGAGCCAGCGTGTGAGCTGGATTCACATGGACGATTTCATCGCCGCCATCGATTTCATCGCCGCCGATCCGCTGCTGGACGGCGTGTTCAACCTCGCGGCTCCCGGGTCCGCGACGAATCGCGCATTAATGCGCGCCTTCCGCGAGCAGCAGGGGGCACCCTTCGGCCTGCCGGCAGCCCGCTGGATGCTGGAACTGGGGGCGAGACTGCTGCACACCGAGACCGAGCTCGTGCTCAAGAGCCGGTGGGCCGATCCCCGTCGCCTCCGCGAGGAAGGCTTCCGCTGGCGTTGGCCGCAGTTGGACGCCGCGCTCGCGGATTTGGAGATGAGACCCGGCCTCGGCGGTTTTTTCCACCAAGCCGAGCGCCGCTCGGCCGGGGTCCGGGTTTGGATACCCGGCAGGCGGATGGCTGCGGGGACCCGATGATATTGAATGGTTTTCCCGTCTCCTCCGTCGAACTCCCTGCTTACTCCCATGTCCACCGTCATTCCAACCACGCTCGCCTTGCTCGGGCTCGGGATGTTCGCGGGCAGCTTCTGGCTACAGGAAGCCGAGGCACGCTCCCGAGTTCGGCGGGACGTGGTTCCAGTGACAGTTCCTGTCGATGAGCCTGAAGAGGAAGAGATTCCGGAAACGGCGCTCGGCCAATATCCTGTTATTAGCCGCTGATGACCCGATTTAAGGAGCCTTACCGGGATCATGATGATATGCCGGAGTTTTTTGCACAGGAATGCTTTGTGAATCCGCGGCTTTCCGGTTAATCTCACACACCCTCCGCATGGCCGAGCCTGGAATCCTGCCCAAGAAACCCCGCGCCACCCAGATGGTGCTGCTTTTTGCCGCCCTGGTGGTGGTCATCGCGGGGCTGAAGGCGGCCCAGTCGTTTTTCGTGCCGGTACTGCTCGCTTTCTTCATCGCGACGGTGAGCTATCCGGTCACCGCCTGGCTCATGCGGCACCGCATGCCGCCCGCGGTGGCAGTGCTCCTGACGGTATTGGTGGACTTCGCCTTCCTGGCGGCGGTGATCGTGCTCGGTTTCACGATCATCGGCGATCTTCAGGAGAAGTGGGAGGCGGAGTACTACGATCTGGCACGGGCGAAGATCCAGGACGCCAGCACCTCGCTGGCCGGCAAGCTGGAAGAGTGGGGCGTCGAGGACGGCGCGGAGAAAGTTCAGGAATTCACCACCGAGAACCTCGCGGAACTGCGCAATATCAAGTTCCAAACGATCCTGAGCTTCGGCACCGGTGTGGTAGGGCGCGTGTTGACCTTCTTCGCCACCTTCGGCGTGGTGATCGTGCTCACTGTCTTCATGCTTTCGGAAGCACGCGGATTCAGCGGTCGTTTCGGCGCGATCCGCGAGGCTCGGGGCCCGAACTTCGACCGCATGTCCAGCGCGATGCTGGATACCCAACGCTATCTAGGGATCAAAACGCTCATCAGCTTGGCGACCGGGGTGCTCGCCGGGGTGCTTTGCTGGGTGGCGGGCCTCGATTTCTTCCTGCTGTGGGGAATCCTCGCCTTCGTGATGAATTTCATCCCGGTGGTCGGCTCGGCCATCGCGTCGATCCCCCCCATCCTTCTGGCGCTGATCGCGAAGGACGGTGGACCGGCGGACATGGTGGTCGTGGCCGGCGGTTACGGCCTGATCAACATGTTCCTGGATAATTTCGTACAGCCCATGCTCCTCGGCCGCCGCTTCGGCCTCTCGATTCTGGTGGTGGTGCTTTGCGTGCTCTTCTGGGGCTGGCTCTGGGGCCTCATCGGGATCGTGCTGGCGGTCCCGCTGACCATGATCCTGAAAGTCGTGCTGGATAACAGCGACGAGTTCCGCTGGGTGGCCGTGGCCATCGGTCAGGAAAGCAAGCGCCCCGAACCGGCCGACGGGCTCAGGGAGCTTCCGGCCGCGGAGGAGACCCCTTCGGGTACCGCCGATGCCGCCGGTCGCAGTTGATCGCGCATCGGGTTTGCATCCGGTGCGGGCGGGTTGAATGATCGGGCCGCGCATGACGCTGTTCCAGAAGTTCGCCACCGCTGCCCTCGTTTCGGTCATCATCCTGATCTTCGTCGGTGCCATCGTCAGGGTCAGCGGCGCGGGGATGGGTTGCCCGGACTGGCCGAAATGCTGGGGCCGCTATATCCCGCCCACGAAGGTGGAGCAGGTGGACTTGTCGAAGCTGGACTTCGCGAAATTCGAGCGTGCGGCGAAGCGCTACGGCCGCGATCCGGAAACGGTCACACCCGCACATATCCTGGAGAATTTCAATCCGGTCCACACCTGGACCGAATACATCAACCGGCTGAGTTCCTTGCCGGTGGGCTTCTTCTCGGTGGGGACGATGGTGCTGGCCTTGCTGCGCCAGCGCCGGATGCCATGGGTCGTGGCAGCTTCGATCCTCTCGGTGATTCTCGTCGGGGTGAATGCCTGGATGGGCAAAGAAGTGGTTTCGAGCGACCTGAAGCCGGGAGTGCTCACGATTCACATGGCCTTGGCCATGCTGCTGGTGCTGCCGCTCACCTTTATGGCTTGGCGGGGAAACTCGACCCCGTGGCTGATTCAAGGCGCCGATTCCTTCCGGACCAAGATGCGCTGGATGAGCGCGCTGCTCCTCCTGCTGATCTTCGCGGAGGGGGTGATGGGGACGGAGATCCGCGAGATGAACACGCGTCTTGCCAAAGCCCACCCGGGAATGGGGCGGGCGGAATGGATCGGAGTTCTGGAAAGCTCGTGGATCTACCTCATTCACCGCAGCTTCTCCTGGGTGATCCTCGTCGCGGCAATCCTCGCCTGGGTGTGGACGCGCCGCATTTCCAGACCGGGGAGGGTGGCGGGTGGTGTCCTTGCCGTGGTCTTCGCCCAGATGTTTCTCGGCCTGATCATGGCGCGCGTGGAGATCCACCCTGCGGTGCAGGTGCTGCACCTCGGGCTCTCCGCGATCCTTCTTGCCCTGGCCACCCTCTGGTTCTGCGGCACCTTCCGTGTGGCGGCAGCATCAAACGCCTAGCAAGGCGGCGGCGGATTCCACGGGCAGTCCGTGCGCTTCGCCGACCGGAGGGCAGGTGAGCTTGCCGCCGGTGCAATTCACCGCTCTCAGCACTTCCTTGCGGATCTTGCAGGCACCGGCCACGCCGTTGTCGGCAAGCAGGGTGATCCAACGCTGCGTGACGTTGTTGAGCGCCTGGGTGGCGGTCCGGGCATAGGCACCGGGCATGTTCGCCACGCAGTAGTGGATCACGTCTTCCTCCACGTAGGTTGGAGCCTGGTGGGTGGTCGGCCGCGTGGTCTCCGCGCAGCCGCCCTGGTCCACGGCGATGTCCACGAAAACGCTGCCGGGTTGCATCAGCTTCAGCATGTCGCGGGTGATCAGCTTCGGTGCCCGGGCGCCGGGGACGAGCACGGCACCGATGACGAGATCCACGCGCGGCAGCAGTTCGGCAAGGTTCGCCTCGCTCGAGTAAACCGTATGGGTGCCGGTCATGGTGATGTCCAGGAAGCGCATGCGCTCGAAATCGACTTCAAGGATGGTAACGTCGGCACCGATGCCGGTCGCAACCCGCGCGGCGTTCACGCCCGCCGTGCCGCCACCGATGACGACCACACGTCCCGGAGCCACGCCGGGAACACCGCCGAGCAGCGTGCCGCGGCCGCCGTTGTGCTTCGCGAGGTGATAGGAGCCGACGATCGAGGCCATGCGCCCGGCGATCTCGCTCATGGGCTCCAACAGCGGCAGCCGGTGATTCACCTCCAGCGTTTCGTAGGCGAGAGCGGTGCATCCGCTGGCGACCAGCGATTCGGTAAGCGCCTTACCCGCGGCGAGGTGAAGGTAGGTGAAAAGCAGATGATGGGGTTGCAGCCGGGCGATTTCCTCCGGCTGCGGTTCCTTCACCTTCACGATCATCTCCGCCGCGGAGAAGACGGCATCGGCATCCGGCAGGATCTCGGCTCCGGCGGCGAGGTATTGTTCATCGCTGTAGCTGGAGCCGGTGCCGGCACCCGCTTGAACGAAGACCCGGTGGCCGCGCTTCACGAGTTCACCCGCCGAGGTGGGGATCATGGAGACGCGGTGTTCCTGAGCTTTGATTTCTTTCGGGATGCCGATGTTCATGGTGGTTCCGGGCACGGTGCGCCGGAACGCTAGCCTTGCCGCTGTCCCTTGTCTTTGCGGAAAAGGGTGGAATCCGGGAGCGAACGGGCCAATTCGGATCCGCATCCACGAAAATGCCGGGGACCGCTTGCGGCAATCCCCGGCAATCCGACGGAACCCGGCAGTCTCAGTCCTGCAGGACGATCTGGTAGAAGGCCTTGCCCGCGGGCGGCGCCGGATCGGTGAAGCTCGCGGTCCCCGCCGTGCCGGGTACGGTGGCGATCGTGCTCCACGAACTCAGGTCCGCGCTGCGGCGAACCGTGAAGGTGACGCCGGTTGCGCTCGGCCACTGGATCTGGCCGGTGCCTGCGCGCGTAGCGTGGAAGGCGGAGGAACCGTCGTTCGGGATCAGGCCAAGCCGATACTCGGTGAGGTTTTCGGTGCCGTCGTTGTCGAAGTCGCCGTCCGGGACCTGACCGAGATTGCCGAAGTACTGCAACTCCCATTCGTCGGCCAGGCTGTCGCCATCGCCCCCGGTGAAGAGGAACTGGAAAGCACTCCGCGCCACCGAACTGATGCGGACTTCGTCGATCAACCCGAGAAAGGCGTCCGTGCTTCCGCCATTGATCCGGCCTTCATTCCCAATGGTGAGGTCGCACGCGGCACCGGCCGAAAGGTCGTTGGTCATCTGGAGCGATGCCACCTGGTTCGCCTGGGTGCGGGATGGATCGAGCAAGGTCCAGTAGAACTTCAGGTTGTCCGCGGTGGCTTCGGCACCGTTATAGGCGACAGCCACATGATACCAAGCCCCTTGGACCGGGGCATCCGCCGCGGCACCCGCCGGCAGTGCCGTGCTGAGGGATTGGACTCCGGACCCGTGAAGATTGATGAACTCGAGCAGGGGTGCCGTGCCTGCGGTGTTACCTGAACCACCGACCGGCACGAGGCGGAATTGCCAGACGCGCTCCGCGGCCACATCGCCTTCCCCGGAGATGATCTGCATCGGCGCTGCCGAGGCCGGAGCTGTCATGGGATCGAAGTCCAGGCGGACGATGGCCTCGAAGGTGAAGGCTCCATCGCCACCGGCGTAAGCAAGCGTGGCATTGTCGGTGGTGTCTCCCGCCAGAGGCAGGGCGGAGAGCACGCCTCCGGTGGAC
>CAMLOZ010000182.1 GCA_946481625.1 uncultured Haloferula sp.
ACTTCGGATCGGTGGTGGCGATGCCGACCGGGCAGTTGTTCAGGTGGCACTTGCGGACATAGACGCAGCCCATCGCGATCATGGAGATCGTGCCGAAGTTGAATTCCTCGGCACCGAGGATCGCGGCGATGACGATGTCCTTGCCGTTGCGCAGGCCGCCGTCGGTACGGACGATCACGCGGTCGCGGAGGTTGTTAAGGAGCAGGGTCTGCTGGGCTTCGGACAGTCCGAGTTCCCACGGTGATCCGGCATGCTTCGTCGAGGACAACGGGGAAGCCCCCGTGCCGCCATCGTGACCGGAGATCAGGATCGTGTCGGCGCTCGCCTTGGCCACGCCGGCCGCGACGGTGCCGACGCCGGTCTCCGCGACGAGCTTCACCGTCACGCGCGCGCGCGGGTTCACTTCCTTCAGGTCGTGGATGAGCTGCGCGAGGTCCTCGATACTATAGATGTCGTGGTGCGGCGGCGGCGAGATGAGCTGCACGCCGGGCTGCGTGTGGCGCAGGCGCGCGATCAGCGCGTTCACCTTTTGGCCGGGAAGCTGGCCGCCTTCGCCAGGCTTCGCACCCTGCGCCATCTTGATCTCCAGTTCGTCGGCATTGACGAGGTAATAGGCGGACACCCCGAAGCGGCCGGAAGCCACCTGCTTGATCCAGGAACGCGCGAAATCGCCGTTCGGATAAGGCTTGTAGCGCGCCGGGTCCTCGCCGCCCTCGCCGGAGTCGGACTTGCCGCCGATGCGGTTCATCGCGATCGCGAGGGTTTCGTGAGCTTCCGGAGACAGCGCCCCGAGCGACATCGCGGCGGTGGTGAAGCGGCGGCGGATGCTCTCCACCGGCTCGACTTCCTCGATCGGGATGGCCCCCGAGGACGCGGGCACGAACTCGAAGAGGTCCTTGATCGCGACCGGTTTGGTCTCCAGCGAGACCTTCACGTAGTCGTCGTAGTCCTCAGCCTTGCCGCTCTTCACGAAGGTGTGGAAGTTCTTGATGACATCCGTGGTCCAGGCATGGCGTTCGCCCGACTTGCGGTAGCGGTTGTAGCCCGGGTCGCCGAGGTCGAGCGTTTCGCCTGCGGGCACTTGCGTCTCGAAAGCGGCGCGATGGCGGATCAGCGATTCCTCCGCGATCTCCGCGAAGCCGATGCCGCCGACCTTCGACTGCACGCCGGTGAAGGCAAACTCCACGACCTCGCCGCCGATCCCGATGGCTTCGAAGATCTGCGCGCCTTGGTAGGAGTTCAGCACCGAGATGCCCATCTTCGACATGATCTTGAGCACGCCCTTTTCCAGCGCCTTGGCGTAGTTGGCCATGGCCTTCTCGGCGCTGATCCCGTCGAGCTTGCCCTTGCCCGCGTCCGCCGCCACCAACTGGCGAACCGTGGCGTAGCCGAGATAGGGGCAGACGGCAGTGGCACCGAAGCCAAAGGCGCAGGAGATCTGGTGCGTGTCGCGGATCTCGCCGGATTCCAGGACCAGCGAGCAACGCATCCGCTTGCGGATGCGGTTCAAGTGGTGATGCACCGCACCCGTGGCGAGGATCGCGGGGATCGGCACGCGGGTGGCGGAGGCAGCGCGGTCGGAAAGGATCACGATGCTCACGCCGGCATCCACCGCGGCTTCCACCTCGTTGCACAACTCGTCGAGCCGGGTCTTGAGGCCCGCCTTGCCGGCCGCGATCGGCCAGGTGATGTCGAGCACGGCCGAAGGGAATCCTTCGTCACTCAGATGCTTGAGGCGATCCACCTGGTGTTCGAAGAGCACCGCGGACTCCAGGTTGATGATCCGGCAGTGCTCCGGCGTTTCGTCGAGCAAGTTGCGCTCCGGTCCGAGACCGGCGGAAGCGCTCATCACCGCCCATTCGCGGATCGGGTCGATCGGCGGGTTCGTGACCTGCGCGAAGCGTTGCTTGAAATAGGTGAAGAGGAGGCGGGGGTAGGTGGACAGCACCGCCAGCGGGATGTCGTCGCCCATCGAGAAGACGGCTTCCTGCGCGCCCTTGAGCATCGGCGGGAAGACCATGTCGAGTTCCTCCAGCGAGATGCCGTGGGCAACCTGCTGGCGCGAGAGATCCATGGGCGAGAAGTCCTCCGCCGGGGCGAGCGCGTCGGGCGAGCAGAACTTCCGAAGTTCCAGCCGGTTCTCGTCGATCCAGCGGCCGTAGGGCTTCTGCTTGGCCAGCGCTTCCTTGACCTCGCGGTCGTTCTTCATCTGGCCCGTGGAGGTGTCCACGGAGAGCATCTGGCCGGGGCCGAGGCGGCCCTTCCGGATCACCTTGGCGTCGTCGATGATCACTGCACCCGCTTCCGAGCCGATGTAGAGCAGACCGTCTTCGGTCAGCTTGTAGCGCGAGGGACGGAGCCCGTTCCTGTCGAGCGAAGCGCAGATCTTCGTGCCATCGGTGTAAACCAGCCCCGCCGGGCCATCCCACGGCTCCGAGAAGGAGCGGATGTACTGGTAGAATGCGCGGAGATCGTCGGAGATATCCTCGTCGTTGCGATACGCGGGCGGCACGAGCATGCACATCGCGTGCTCCAACGAGCGGCCGGAGAGGACCAGCACTTCGAGCGCGTGGTCGAGCGAGGCCGAGTCGGACTCGTGCTCGTTCATCAGATCGTGCAGCAGGGAAATGTCATCACCCCAGATCGGGCTGGAGAAGAACTCCTCGCGGGAAGCCATCCAGTTGCGGTTGCCCTCCACCGTGTTGATCTCGCCGTTGTGGCACATCATCCGGAACGGCTGGCCGAGAGGCCAAGCCGGGAAGGTGTTGGTCGAGAAACGCTGGTGGTAGAGCGAGATCGCCGTTTGGAAATCCGGGTCCTGCAGGTCGCCGTAGAAGGCGCGCAACGCCGCCGGCATCGCCAAACCCTTGTAGGAGATCAGGCGGCTGGAAAAGGTGGGCATGTAGAAGCCGTTCAGCCCCTTAGTCTTACGCTCGATTTCACGGCGGCAAAGAAAGAGCTGGCGCTCGTAGTGATCGCCATCCCATCCGGCCGGCTTCTTGAGCAGCAGGTGCTCGATGTGCGGGCGGCTGACCAAGGCGATCTTGCCGAGGGCGTCCGGATTCACCGGCACCTCGCGCCAGCCGATTACCGTGATGCCGCGCTTGCTCACCACTTCCTCCGCCAGCGTCTTGAGCTGCACCCGGCCGGCTTGATCATCCACCGGCAGGAAAAAAACCGCCACGGCCAGATCGCCTTCGTTTTCAAGCTTGGTGCCGAGCTTCTCGGCGGCCTTCAGGAAGATCGGGTAGGGGATCTGCGAAAGGATGCCCGATCCGTCCCCGGTCTTCATGTCGGCATCCACGGCCCCGCGGTGGGTCATGTTGCAGACGGAGGTCAGGGCCATGTCGATGACCTCGAAGGAGCGTTTGCCGTTGATCTGGGCGATGGCTCCCATGCCGCAATTGTCGCGTTCGGCAGAGAGGCGGTGCAGGGAACCGGGGACCAGAGGCGTGCTCGGATGGTAATAGGGATTCATCGCAGGGAATGGCAAAAAGCCGTGTCCCGCGGTCCCGCGCTGTCTTACCGGCGCGGAGGTCTCCCGCGGGGCGGGGAATAAACGGCAGCACACCCCTCGTGCCAAGCAGGATTTGTGCCCCCTTTTTTCCTCCACCCGGCGGCGAGGGACGGCCATTTGGATTTTGACGGCCGGGGACACTCCGGGAAACAAGCAGGGGAGCGGAAGAACCGCCGCCATCCCCGATGAAGATCCCAGCCGTTCTCCGGATCGCGAGCTTCTTGAAGCTGGCCATGTTAACCGCCCTCGGCAGCTCTTGCGGCCCGCTCGGCGGGAGTTCGGAAGGCGCAAATCACGAGGTCGTGGCCGCTCCGGAACTGCGCGACCTCGGCTCTCGCCTCCGCGAAGCGGGCAACTCCTACCGCCGTTCGTCCGGCAAGGCTTCTCTCGCCCGTCATCCCGGTCTGGACCAAATGGCCCGGCAGCATTCGGAATCGATGGCGCGGAGGGGCAAGCTCGACCACCAGGGCACCGCTTCCCGCAGCGATGAAGCGTCGGCTCGCTACGGCATGAATGCGAAGGCGGAGAACGTGATGCGCTGGCACGTGAAGGCGGGCCGCAGTCCGCAGGCGATGCTGAAAGTCTGGACGGATTCCTCACAGCACCGCCGGAATCTTCTCGGGCCGTACGCCGTTACCGGTCTCGGCATGGCGCAAGACGAACAGGGCAATATCTGGGTAACGCAGATCTACGCCCCGGTTCCCGGCCCGGCCGGCAGCCCGGATGCTCGCTCCGGCACGGGCTCTCCAGCGTTCTGGTGAGGCCTACCCGACGTGTTCGATCAAGCCTTCTTCCACCGGTGGAGCGGGTTCCAGAATGCCCAGATCCACGAGGAACTGGTCGGCGGCTTTCACGCTGATCTCGTAGTAGAGTTCCGAGACGTTGAAATTGAAGAAGGTGTGGTCGGCGTTCTCCAGATCGAGCAACTCGATCTTGTTCCGCCGCCAGCGCATCGACTTCATGAATTTCTCCACGAGAGAAAAGGGGGCCACGCGATCCTTCTTGCCGTGAAAAAGCATCATCGGCGGAGCCTTGCGGCGCACGGTCTTGAGCGGGCTCAGGCGCTTCGCCGTGCCGCTGTCGGGGAACCTTTCGACCAAGGGCCTTGCGACGGTATCCAGGATCGAACTGAAAAGCAGCAGCGCCGCAGGGGAATAGACCGCCGGCAGTTCATCCTTCTGCAACTTCGGCAATGTCATCGCCAAGGCCAGGAAGGCACCGCCCGCAGCACCGGCGAGAACAACCTTCGACGGATCCACGCCGAAATGATGCTCGTAGCTTTTTACCCACGCCAGGAAGGCCTTGAGGTCCGCAAGCGCCTCCAGCGGCCCGGTGCGGTGGGTCGAGAAGACCCGCGTCTCGAGCGTGACCGGCACGGCACCGCGCTCCGCGAAATGCAAGCAGTGCGGGACGAACTGGGTCGCCATCGCCGTGTCCCACAGCCCGCCGTGCAGGAAGACCAGCAGGGGACGCTTGTCGCCCGGTTCGAAACCCGGCGGCGTGAAGAAATGGGCGTGCAGCGGACCTTCGGGGGTCTCGGAATAGGCGAAGGAAGTGGCCGACTTCAGCATCTCCCGCTGTCTGGCTTGGCCGATCAGCGGGGTTCTTTGGAGCAGACTCATCGAGGGGGACGGGAAGAAAAAATGCCCGGACTCGACCGGCGCGCGAAAAGAATTGTTATGTCCGTGCCGCACTTGTCCAATCGATTCCGCCGATGACGCGCTTCCTGACCTCGATCGCCCTTGTCGCCAGCTCCGCCGCCGCCTTTGCACAGGCCCCTGCGCAGGAAACGGCGAAGTCCCTCGTCAGCATCTATGGCGTCTGGCGCACGGCGGTCATGCGCAAGGACGTATCCGCCTGGCAGCGCACGACCGCGCCGCACCGTCAGGCGGAAATCCGGAACCGGCTGGTATCCGAGAAGCGTCCCTTTCCCGCCGGCGTCTTCGACCTGCCCGCGCCGCCGCCGTCCTTGGAAAACCTGAAAATGATCCATATGTCCCAGAAGGGCGCGACCGCGAAGGCCGCCTTCTTCGGCAAGGTGAATTTCGGGGTGGGCGGGGAGCCGACGGACAACGTGCTGGTGCTTTCCTTCGTCAATGCCGGAGGTTGGAAATACGACCGCGCGGATTTCGTGAATCTGGCCGCGCTTCCGGATGTCCGGAAAGAACTGGCGGAGGGTAACCTGAAGTATGTGTCGGAGACCCCTGAATTCCAAGCGGACGGGGTCGTGCCGAAGACGCCGCTGCCGGTGCCGAACGCGAAGTACATCGCGAAGGTCTATGTCTTCTGCCCGGGGAGGGAGATCTACGTGCAGGTGAACCAACTCAGCCGCCACCGCTTCGCCAATGCCAAGGAGGCGGAAATCGTCCTCGGCGGGGCGCTCGACGGAGTGAACTCGGTGACTTACACGGCGAAGGCGCTGCCGGGATCCACCGGGAAGGAGGCGTTGTCGATCCGGGTTTATCTGATGTCCGAGATCGAGGGCACCAAGCCGATCAAAGCCTATGAATACCAGGTTCCGGAAGGGGGAGCCGTGAAGGCCTTCGGCAAGGGAAGCTTCGAGGTCGATCCGGCCACGGCGGCGAAATTGGTCCCAACGCGCCGTTAAATCCCGCCTCAGGTTGTTTTCGGGGAGTGATCGCCGACGGGATAAATATATTCGGCTGGAGCTTAAGGGCCGCCAAGGCCCTGAAGATAGCGGAGTTATTCACATGACACCTGACAATCAGGGCCGTTCAAAAATTGGACACGGATTTTCTTGTTAAGATTTCCGGATTTTCTACTATTCCGCAAAGGTCGAACGCTCTAACGGGGTTTGACCGGTCGGAAAAGTTCCATGAAAAGCCCCGGCATCATCGCGCAAGACCACCAGTTCTCTCCCGGTTTTGAATCCGGATCCGTCCCAAGTGGGGGACCGATGAGGGGACGCCGGGTGGCACGGCGGATGAGCCCTGCGGGACGCTTCCGAGCTGCCCTCTCCAGAATCCGCAATCTCCCTGCTCCGTTTCCCCCGGAGTGGCAGAACGGGAATCCGTCCTGCCGCGAGTTGCGTTTCGCCTGCCCCCTGCGGCCCCTCCCTGGGCCCGCGACAAGTGAAACCGCACACCAGCCACCAGCAGATGAATCCTTTGGTCGCCGCCAAAATGCCCTTGTTCCTCGCTCCCGGACGGTTCCGGGCGAGCTTTTCCGCCATCGCCGCCGTCCTCCTCGGTCTGTCGGCACCTGCCTTCGCCGCTGCTGACAAGACCGTCAGCCTGGCGTGGGACGCCAATCCTGAAACCAACATCGCCGGCTACCGGCTGCGGTACGGCACCTCCAGCGGTTCTTATACGAACACGGTGGATGCCGGCAGCAGCTTGACCGCCACGGCGACCGGTTTGGACGGGGGGACGACCTATTACTTCACGGTTGTCGCTTACAATACGTCCGGCCAGACCAGCCCGAACGCCGCGGAAGTTTCCTACACGGTACCCGGCACGCC
>CAMLOZ010000183.1 GCA_946481625.1 uncultured Haloferula sp.
GCTGACGAGATTCCTGGACGAGACTCTCCGGCTCTAGCGCCTGCGCCTCAGCCATCGGGGAGCCTTTCTTCACCATCCGGTGATAAATCCGCCAGCAGGCGGCGCTGTCTGGGATGAGACCCCGTCTCCCCCATGGCATCCCGCGACACGGAACAGGACTGGAACAACTGGCTCGCAGAACATGCGGGGCGCTTCCTCCTCTTCGCCCGGCAGCAAACCCGCTGCGGACAGGATGCGGAGGATGTCCTCCAGGAAGCCTTGGTGGAGACGTGGAAGCGCGCGGGCGGGCGCCCCGATAACGCGCTCGTCTTCGCCACCATCCACCGCCGGGCGATCGACCTCGCCCGCCGCACCGACCGGCGGGCAACGCGGGAGAGGGAAAGCGAATCGCCGGACCTGTTTTCCGGACCGCCGGACGACGGGGAGATGACCGCCTTGATGGAACGCGAGATCCAGCGCCTGCCTGACGCGCAGCGGGAGGTGCTGATCCTGAAATTCTGGGGCGGGCTGACCTTCGCACAGGTGGCGGAGGCACTTGATATCCCCCAAGGCACGGCGGCCTCGCGTTACCGGCTGGCCCTCGAGTCCCTGCGCCACACCCTCAATATCTGCCTGACATGAACCCACCTGAAAACGAAGTCGAAGCCCTGCTCGCGAGGCTGGGTCCCGCTGTGCCCGACGAGGCGCTGATGGGGCGGCTGCGTGCGGCACGGCCCCGGTCTTCGCGGGGCAGGGTCATTCTCTACCTCGGAGCACCGCTGGCAGCCGCGGCGGGCCTCGCCGTCGCGCTCATTCCACAGGATGCACCACCGGCCGTTCCCGAGCCGCGGGTCTTGGAACAGGAGCAGGCGGAACTCAAGCCGCTGGGAAGTCTCCAGCACCTCATGGAAGTCACCGATCTCGGCGTGATCCAAGGGAAGAACGACATGCCGCTGCGGCTCGTCCGCACCCGTTGGATCGACGAGATCTACTATGAATCCCCCGGCGGCGGCGAGCCGGTGAAGGAAGGGCGGGTAAGGGAGGAAGTCATGCCCGTTTCGATGCCCGTCTATTGAACCGATCCACCGAATACCAACGATGAAAACACACACGACGATATCGTGCCTGCTCGCCGCTCTCTCCGGAGTGGCGATGGCTCAGGAAGCCCCGCCCCCGACCGGCGTGCCGGCGGTTCCCCGTCCGCCCCAGCCACCCGCAGCGCCCGCCGTTCCCCCGGCCTTGGCGGTGCCTCACGAACTGCAACGCGAGGCGCAGAGGATCGGGGCTGAGGCCGCCCAACTCGCCGAGCCCATCCGCTGGGCATTCCGGCAGGGAGGGGAGATGTGGGAGGAACCGGTCAGGACCGGACCCGTGACCTTCCTCGGTGTTTCCGCCACCCCGCCGCCGCGCGAACTGGCCGCCCATCTCCCGGTCCCGGGAGATACCGGACTGGTGGTGGAGGGCATCGTGCCTGATAGCCCGGCGGCGAAGGCCGGCCTGCAGCAGAGCGATGTGCTGACGAAGCTCGACGACCAGATCCTGATTCATCCGCGGCAGTTGTCCGTGCTCGTGGCCAATCGCAAGGAAGGCGAGACCGTGAAGATCTCCTACATCCGCAAGGGCGAGCCGAAGGAGGCCGCGGTGGTGCTCGGCATGCGCGAGAACAAGCCTTTGCCCGGTCTCGGCGGCGGCAAATACACGCATGAAGACGTGATCATTTCGGGCGACCACAATTCGCCGCTGCGCACCTTCGTGCGGCGCTTCAACCTTCCGGAGGGCGGCTCCGGCGTCGTTCAGATCGATCCCGCCGGAAAAGTCACCGGCAGGGTGAGGGCCGAGATCTACGAGGCGGGCGATGCAGCCCCGGAGATGGACGCGAGGAAGGAACTCGAAGAACTCCGCCGGAAGCTCGACGAGGTGCTGAAGCGCCTTGACGAGAAGAAGTAGCCCGTGGAGGGGCGGGGGGAGCGCATCGCTTCCCCGCCTTACACCACCGAGTGCATCCAGAAGATCACCGAGTCGTCCACGTTCGCGATCATGCGGACCTGGCTATCCTGCGAGATCACGAAGCCGATCACCCTCGGCTCCACCGAGCAGAGCCGGTAAACGGCACGGTGCCGGGTTCCATCCGCCTGCACGTTCCAGTCGGTGAGGTTGCCGCCGTTGAGGTCGTGGGATTGGCTGACCTGGAAAACGTTCCGGTCCACGCGGATCTCCCCGCCGAAGCCGATCACGCAGACCCGCTGGTCCACCACCATCGCACCGTCCACCTGCATCAGGTCGGAGAAGAAGCGTGCGAGTTCGAAGAAGGCTTCCTCGAGCCGGTCGAGTTCGGGATCATGGCTGTTGCGGAAGATATCCCAGGCGGTTTCCAGATTGCAGCCTTCGGGACAGAGCAATCCCACCCGGCGGACGATCGACTTCATCAGATGCGGGAACCGCATCCCGGCATCGTCCGCTTCCGCGGTGTACTTGCAGTCGATCCAGCGCGTCGCCGCCTCGATGCCCTCGGTGCCTTCGGGAAGGAAGACGACGCTGCCCCCGTGGCCGCTGCTCCGCACCAGGTTGATGACCCGCTTGATGAACTGCAGCGAGATGAGGTGAGCGAGGTCGGCATAGTCGGCGGTATTCAAGGTCGGCGGCAGGCATCCGTTCGACAGATCTTCGATCATCCCGCGCCGCAGGTGGGCGAAGCGGTCGTTGAGCAACTGCGATTGGAAGACATCCAGCCTTGGTCCGTGGAACTCGCGCCCGCGCCATTCGCCGATCAACTGGTAATTGTGGTAGAAGAGCAGCCAGCCGGGATCGCGGACGTGGACGATCGGGTGGGGGATGCCGTCGCCCGCGGGCTTGCGACCACCCGCCACGAGATTCATCCAGCGGGGTCCGGTATTCAGGATGCCCCAGATGCGGAATCCGCGGCCCTTCACCGGCCAGATCGCGACGGCCGAATGGAAGAAGCTCGCCGCCGGACTGAGCCGCTTGATCTCGTTCGCGGTGAATGCGTGTGGCATCGTGAAGCGCATCGCATGCGTGCCGTCGGGAGGTCCGCCGGAACTCGCGAAGGCTTCCGGCGGCGCGATGATCACCCGCGCGCGCACGGCGCGGCCTTCTTCCTTGAGGAGACTGGCGGAGTAGAGGGCGTTGCAGGCATCGCGAAGCTCCGCTTCCGTCGGACGATCGGGATCATGTGGCAGCAGGTCTTGCAACCGGCCGACCATGCCGGCGAGGTCGAGCGGAGTGGAGGAAAGGTCTGACATCGCCATTGGGTCCCGATAGATAGCCGGGCCGCCGCGCCCTCCACAAGCCGCCTTTCTCGATATCCGGCATGCGTCCCCTCTGCCAGGCGTCAGAAGGTCGTGACAATTCCCGGCTTGGAGGCACCGCTTGCAGCCGGAATCCGATGGTGGACAAAGGGGCGGCGACCAAGCCGGGGAATCCCAAGGAGATGGTGGAAGCGGACTTGCTTCGGCGGATCGCGGAAGGTTCCTTCAGCCCATGTCATCTCAGAACCCCGCTGCCTATTTCGACAAGGAACAGGCTGCTTCCTACGATGAGCGCTTTGCCAAACTGGCTCCGATTCGCGACGCGCTCCACCTGCTAATGGGAGGGATCCTGTCGGAACTACCTGCCGAAGCCCGCGTGCTGTGTGTCGGTGTCGGCACCGGAGCAGAGTTGCTCGCCCTGGCGAAGAGATTCCCCGGCTGGCGGTTCACCGCTGTCGAACCTTCGGCCCCGATGCTCGAGATCTGCCGGCGTCGCGCCGCGGAAGAGTCAATCGAGGAACGCTGCGTTTTCCACGAAGGCTATTTGGATTCCTTGCCCCCTTCGGAAAAGTTCCACGCGGCGACATCCATCCTCGTCTCGCAATTCCTTGTCGAACCCGGAGCCCGCCTGAATTTCTTCCGCGGGATTGGAGAGAGGCTGCTGCCCGGCGCTTGTCTCGTGAGTGCCGATTTGTCCGCGGAACTCGGTTCGCCGCACGGCGAACTGATCCTCGATGGATGGTTCCGCCTGCTCGCTACCACGGGTCTCCAGCAAGAGCAGATGGAGAACATGCGGAGGGCCTATCGGCGCGATGTCGCGGTCGTTCCTCCCGATGAAGTCGCCGCGCTCCTGCGTTCCTCCGGCTTCGATTCAGCCGCGCTTTTCTTCCAGACGCTGCTGATTCATGCGTGGTTCGCCAAGCTGCCGGGTGTCTAGGATCGTGGGAAGCGGAGAGAGGCATCGCGAGCGTTGTTGTCCGGGGTGAGATCGGCACCTTCGCTCAGGCTTACCCTTGATTTCAAAGTCATGAACCGCCTGTCCGGAAAGCGTTTCAGGGGTGCCCTGAAGGACTCGACGGCACCTGGCGCGAAAGTCGTCGCGTTGATTTTTGTCACGCCTCCGGGTGTTGAGATTTCAATCAGGCTGTTCACCAGGATCTCCGTTCCGCGGTTTTGTATCGTGACCTCCAATTGCTCTTCTCCCGATTGGCCGGGAGGAAGAATGCGCTGGCAGGTGATCGCGGCATCGTAGCGGCCCCGCTGGTCCCGATTCATGATGCGGTCGAGATTCACGACACCGCTTCCATATTCAGGGTCCACACCGGGAAGGCCCTCATCGTCTGCATTCGCAAATACGATTCTCACCGCGTCGGCAGCCCCCAACCGGCGGCCGGAGCCATCAGACATGGTGGCTGCAATGACACCGGAGACGATGGGCGCGCTGGCGGAGGTTCCGCCGAAGGAGATGTATCGATTCCCGGGTGCCGCCGCATTGACATCGTAACCTGGAGCCGTGAGTCCCAGACGGCTTCCGAGATTGGAGAATGCCAAGCGTTCCGCGCCGGCCTCGATCGCCCCCACTGCGATGACCCCTTCGTATGCCGCGGGATAGCGAGCTTCGCTCAGCCCTTCGTTTCCGGCGCTGGCAACCACCACGATTCCGGCACCGATCACCAAGCGGATCGTCTCCCTTACGATTGGGAGATCGCTGGAGCATCCCAGCGAAAGGTTGACGATTTCCGCGCCGTGGTCGAGGGCCGCCAAAAGCCCTGAACTGATCGAGAGCGCGTCGCACCTCTGTTCGTCGTTGATCACCCGGATGGAGATCAACTCGACGGCTGGTGAAATACCCCTCGCCATCGGGTGATTGCCCGCGATCAACGAAGCCACCGCCGTGCCGTGGAAAAAAGGCTCCGCGACCGGCTCCGAAGCTGGAAGCGCGTCCACCGACTTCACGATCCCCGGCAAGGCGGGATGGGGCGGAATCCCTGAATCCAGCACTGCCACCTTCACTCCCCGTCCCCAAGCCGAGTTGTCCTGCGTCACACCGAGCCAAGGCAACAATTGATCGCCGAATCCCAAGGCCTCCTTGCGCGAGATCCCGCCGCGGGCCTTTGGCGGGGTAGGGATATGGACCAGACTCCGGTTGATGGTCACATGGTGCTTCTCCAGGACTTCCGACAGATTCCGATGGTCATCCAGGGTTTCCTGCCTGACGCGGACGGCACGCAGGCGGTCCACCCGCTCGTTGATCACGACAACTTTCTCCGCCGCGCTCTTCAGGAACTCCGCGTAGCTCTCCTGTGTCGGCAGCCTCAGGATCACCTCGTCCGCTCGGCAGCTTTTGTAGGCTTCGATCTCCAGCTCTTCAGGCTGCGGTTCCACGACCGCGCTCTCGAGCGGGGCGGCCCGCAACTCCCTTTTGACCGGCAGGGGTTTGATCCGTGCCTCTTCCACGGGAGGGCGGTTGGGGATGGCTGCCGCATCATACGCGTGGCGGTAGGCGAGCAGCCCGAGCAGAAGAACGAGGATGGCAGGCAGGAATCGTCGCAGACGCGGCGTCATCGGAGTTTCCGGTTGGCGAGGATCACATCCATGAAATCGCCGCCGGCGGCCGGAATTGCCGGTGAAAAATCAGTGGGAATGCCGCGACGGCCCGAAGTTCCCGGGCATTTTCGGGGCATGGACCGATTGGAAGAAAAGCTGCCGTTCGAAGATCTCCGCCGCAAGCAGCAGGGGCAGTGACAACCACGGGCTCACCAGACCCATTGCCACCGCGATGAGGGCGAGCTGGAAGCGGCCGTCCATGATCGTGGAGAGAGGGCCTCGCTGGAGGCGTGCCGTGTGAATGTCAGGAGTCCACTCCGCGTTGCGGTCGTCGGATAGCCGGATGATCTTCAACTCCGGAATCATCTTCCCGATCACGGCCACCGCGAAGAGGAGCTTCGCCAGCGGTGAAGGCGCGGCGATCAGGAACGCGAGCGTGCCGAACGAGAGGACGCTCCCGAAGAAGCGGGCGGACGTCAGCGGGAACCGCCACGAAGTACGGCGGGTATCGTGGTAGATCATCACGCTCGTGAAAACCGCGAGGAGGCCGAGGGGAATCACCGAGAGCGTTGCCGCGTTGGCAATGACCGGCTTGAGGGGGAACTCCGGCAGATAGGGCAGCACGGCGAGCAGCGGCGGGACCGGTGCGAACAACGAGAAGGCGAGAATCTCGCGCGAGAGCCAGGAAGTGCGGAGGCCGAGGAAGAAGCGCCATGCTTTCAGCGGGTGTCCCAGATGCAGGACCGAAGCGCCCATGCCGGCAAAGAAGATCAGTGTGCCGAGGATCGTGAGCGCTCCGTGGCCGCGTGCCCCGGCGAGCAGGCCGACTCCCGCCTGCGTGAACGCGAGCATCAGCACCAGCGGCCAGTGGGCATGCTGGGGAACCAGCGATTCCCGGTCGCCCGCCACGGCGCTCTCCGGAATTTTGCGGCCCACGTAACGCGTGGTCGGAAGCGTGATGGACGGGTCGGGTGCTCCGGGAAGGAAGTCCGCCGCCGGCCCCGTCTGATCCTTCGTCACCGCCACCTTCACGATTCGGATCGCCTCGGTCGGGCATGCCTGGACACACGCGGGTGCTTCACCCTCGGCGAGCCGCTGGTGGCACATGTCGCACTTCCGGACGATGCCACGCTTCTTCGAATACTTCGGCACGTCGAAGGGGCACTTGAGGATGCAGTAGGAGCAGCCGATGCAC
>CAMLOZ010000184.1 GCA_946481625.1 uncultured Haloferula sp.
GCCAGCCCGGCCTGGGTCGCGACGAAAGCGACACGCGGACCGCTGCCGCCCTCCGCCACCGCCGCGGATCTGTCTTTGAGGAAAAACCAAGCCCCGGCCGCGAGGGCCAAGAGCAGAAGCAGCAGGATCGGAGCGCGCTTCAAGGCAAGCAAGCCGGGTTCACATTTCGCCCACGCCGAGCAGCTCCAAGATCCGCTGCAAATCGTCGTCTCCGTAATACTCGAGCTCGATCCGGCCCTTCTTCGAACCGGGATGGATCATCACGTGGGTGGCGAAACGGTCGCGGAGCTTGTTCTGCAGCGCGCGCAGATGAGCATCCGGAGCAGCGGGAGAGGAGGCGGCGGAAATCGGCTTGGCGGCCTCGCTGGCCGCGGCGGCGGGATCGAAGGTCTGGGCCAGCTTCTCGGCCGCGCGGACGTTCAATCCCTTCCGCAGGATCTGATCGGAAGCGAGGAGTTGCGCGTCCTTGTCCTTGATGGAGAGGATCGCCTTGCCGTGGCCTACGGTGAGGCGGCCTTGGGCGACGAGCAATTGCACGTCCGGGTGGAGGTCGAGGAGGCGCATCGCGTTTGCCACGCTGGCGCGGGACTTGCCCACGCGGGCGGCGATCTCTTCCTGCTTCATCGCGAACTCCTTCGCGAGGCGCACGTAGCCGGCGGCTTCTTCGATCGCATTGAGATCCTCGCGCTGGAGGTTCTCGATCAGCGCCATTTCAAGCACGTCGCGGTCGGAGGCTTCGCGCTCGATGACAGGGACGGTGACGAGACCGAGTTTCTTCGAGGCGCGCCAGCGGCGCTCGCCGGCGATCAGCTCGTAATTCCCATTCACCGGCCGCACGATCAGCGGCTGGATGATGCCGTGCTGCCGGATCGACTCCATCAGCTCGTCCAGCGGCGTATCGATGAAATGGGTGCGGGGCTGGAGGGGGCTCGGGACGACGCGATCGATCGCCACCTCGCGGGCGCGGCCGTGGCCATCCACGGAAGCCGCAGCGTCCGGGGAGGGGCTGCCAGGTTGTTTGCGGATCAGGGCTCCGAGCCCTTTTCCAAGTGCCGGTTTGGACATGGGGCGCGGAGCGTGGCAAAGGCCACCCCGGAAGCAAAGCCGATTCCCCGTTGCGGCCCGAATTTTAAAAAAATGCGCTTCGGTGTTGGCGGCATTGGTGAATTGTGGAAAGACTGCCCGATTTCTCTATCTCGCGCCATGCGAGATCAAGGTCTGCACCGCATCCTCTACCGTCCGGATTTTCTCCGCGTCCTCGTCCTTGATCGAGAGGTTGAACTCCTCCTCGAAGGCCATGACCAGTTCCACCACATCCAAGCTATCCGCGCCGAGATCCCGGGCGAGGTCCGCGGCAGGTGCCACCTTGTCTTCGTGCACCCCCAGTTGCTTCGCGACAATACCGCGCACCTTGGCCATCACCTTCGCCGTCCTCGGGTCGGCGGCAGCGAGTTCGCTCATGGTGGGCACATCCGTGGAGTGAATCTCTCCGTCCCCTGTATTCGGGCCCGGCGCTTCGCTGGCGAGCTTGGCCGCTCCCTCTTCCTGCCGCCCATGACCGGCCGAACCCGCATCGGGAGCACGTTTGCATCCCGGCAGGGCGAAGGCCCCGATCGAGAAGAGAATGAATGTCACCGGCTTCTTCATCGGCAAAGGAGGCATGAAACAAACCCGAATCTAGCCATTGCCAGGACCGAATGCAACGCCGCTCGCGCGGCCGTTGCTCTACGGCACCCATAGTATCTGGCAGTCCACGACCCGGCAAAGCGGAAGCCGACCGTTTCCCGAACCACAGCACCCCGTTGACCGGACCTTCGGCTGCTAGCGGGGAGGAGCTCCCACGCCGTATCCCCCGAGCAGGAAGAACGGTTTTCCCTCCATCGTCTCGAGGTGACGGTGATCCGCCGCCACCCGCAGATCCGGAAGCGCGTGCAGCGGCACGATCAGGAGAGCCAGCAAGGCGGTGGCTAAGGAGGATCGATGCGTTCCGGAGATACCGGGAGCCCCCCGGGGCTTGTCCGGATGCCGGCCATCCCCCCGGAAACAAAGCGGCCCTCGCGGTATTTCTCCGCGAGGGCCGATTGATCAGCAGCCGCTCAATCCCCCCGGATATCGCGGCGCTGTCTGGGGATGTGGCGCATCTCGTCCCCCCGGAGGATCTGCGCTACGAGTGAGGTTTATATTGAAAACGCACGGATCGTCAAGATCCCCGTGGCAATTTGCACCCCACGCAATCGCGTAGGGTTCACGTTACCTCCCCGGCGGCGGGTGGACAAAAACGTGCACGAAACGGGGGCCAAATTGCTTTTCGCCTCCTGATTATCACCGGTTGAAGGCCCGGTGCCGCGTGACATCCTTTGCAAGCGCGGGGTTTTTCAGACTTCCCGATATCATGGCATGCGCGGTGCAAATCAATAGAACGGGTGAACCAACCCTCTACGCCATGCTTTGCTGGACTTTCATGATCCTCGGGGTTGCCTTGATCGCCGGGATTCTGGGCTTCGGGCTGCTCGCGGGAGGGGTGGCCACGCTCGCCAAGGTCCTCTTCGTCGCCTTCCTGATCGTATGGATCGCCAGCCTGGTCTCCAGCCGCCGGATGGTGTGACCTCTTCGGGTCGGCGGATCCGAATGCAATCCGCATCCGACAACGATTGATTTTCCTCCGGGACGCGCCAGTCTGCTAGGGAGCAGATGGCCAAGGTAAAATTCAGGGACTATTACGAGGTGCTCGGGGTGACACGGGATGCGAGCCAGGACGAGATCCGGAAGGCGTTCCGCAAGCTCGCCCGCAAGCATCATCCCGACGTCGCGGAGAACAAGGCGACGGCGGAGGAGAAGTTCAAGGAGATCAACGAGGCCTACGAGGTGCTCGGCGATCCCGAGAAGCGGAAGAAGTATGACCAGCTTGGCGAGCACTGGAAGCATGGCGGCGATTTCGGCGGAGCGGGCGGCGGAGCCTTCTGGCCGGAGTCCGGGGCCGAGGACACGGGGGGGCAATGGCACTTCGAAGGCACCGGTTTCAGCGACTTCTTCGAGAATTTCTTCGGCAGCCGGGCTTCGCGCGGCGGCTTCACCTCCCACGGACCGGGCGGCGCGAGGAGTGCCACCGCGCGGCGGGGACGCGACATCGAGTCCGAGATCCTCGTCACCCTGGACGAGGCGATGCACGGCTCCGAGCGTTCGCTGGTCATTCAGCCGCAGGCCCGCGGAGGCGAGCGCCAGACCGTGACGATCCGGATTCCGAAGGGGATTACCGAGGGACAATTGATCCGCGCGGCGGGCCTCGGAGAGCCGGGACAGGCAGGGGGCACCCCGGGCGATCTTTTCCTGCGGGTGAGGCTGGAGCGCCATCCCTACTTCCGCGCTGAAGGGCACGATCTCTACTACGACCTCCGGCTTGCTCCGTGGGAATGTGTGCTCGGGGCCACGGTGCCGGTGCGCACCCCGCACGGCGAAACCAAGATCAAGGTGCCCGCCGGGACCGAGCCGGGCACCGAGTTCCGCTTGGCGGGAAAGGGCCTGCCGAAGGGCAAGACCGGCACCTTCGGCGATCTCTTCGCGGTGGTGCAGGTCGTGATGCCCACGAAGGCCGGCGACGAGGAACGCCGTCACTGGCAGGTGCTGGCGGATGCTTCGAAATTCAACCCGAGATGAGATGACCACCTACCGACAGGACATCGGGCGCGGACTTCCGGCCCCGCAGGCCTTGGAGACGGAGGACTTCCACGACCTGAGCCGCGCGGCGGAACTCTGTAACATGCATCCGGAAATGATCCTGGAGTATGCCCGCGCCCAGGTCATCGGGCTGGTGCAGGAAGGCGATCTGTATCACCTGGACAGCCGGGCCATCCACCGCCTGCGCCAGATCGCGGTGCTGCGGGAAGAGCGCGGGATGAGCCTGCGCACCATCCGGTTTGTCATGGAGCTCATGGAGCGCCTCGATGCGGCGGAGCAGGAATTGCGGGTGCTGCGGGAGCGGATCTGAAAGCCGGGGGCCGCCTTCGTGAAAAAGCGATGAAGGCGTGGTGAAGCACCACCGGGCAGCCCTGTAAATTCCGGGTAAATGCGGAACCGAAGGTGGATAATGCCACATTGGTGGAATAGTCCGCTCTTGTGATCCGTTACTTGAACTGGTCAACTGAGCGCGGGACGGCGACGGCCTTTTCGCCCTAACTTTCCCGAACCTCCTCCTATCTCCTCCTCATGGGCTTCACCGATCTTGTCTCCAGCGGCCGCGGGCCGGGGATCATTGGCACTTTGATTGCCGTTTTCGTGCTCGTCGCTTTCGGCGCCCTCTATACCTTGGTGTTTGATCCGAACAATCTGGAGAACCACAAGAAGATCGAAGCCGTCGTCCGCGACCTCGGCCTCGAGATCGATGGCAAGAAGACCCAGATCGAGTCCTACAAGAAGGAGGTGAAGCTCGTCGCCCAGCGCAAGGAGGAGGAACGGGAATTGAGCGAGCTCACCATCAAGGTGGAAGCGACCGCCAAGCGCATCGAGGAGGCCAAGGCCGAGCACGCTGGAGCCGCCGAGGCGATCAAGGCGGTGGAAAAGGAGTGGGAAGACTACAAGGAACAGTATCGCAGCGCCACCTGGGCGAAGGCCAAGGGCCGTGAACTCGGCACTCTCAAGCTTTCCGATGGCACCGTCTTTGAAAACACCACGATCCGGAAGATCGATCACGCGGGCATGGACGTCATGTGCTCCTCGGGACCGAAGAACATCAAGTTCGAGCTCCTGCCCATGGATTTGCAGGATGAATTCCAGTTCGACACGGTGAAACGCGACGACTTCGTGGCCAGCGAGAGTGCTGCGGAAGCCGTCCACATCGAGAGCGTTCAATACGCGCAAACGAAGGATCGCCGCGACGGGAAGATCCTTGCGCGGGCCGAGGCCAAAAAGAAGAAAGCCGATGCCGATCAAGCTTGGAAACAAGCCAAGGACGACGTCGAGCGTTACCGGATGGCCATCGCGAGGAAAAAGACCGACATCTCCGCCGAAAAGAAAAAGAACCTCAGCAAGGCGCCCCAGATGGAGGTGGAACTGCGCAAGCTGCAGGCCCAGGCCGACCAGAACAGCCGCTCGATCGGCGAGTTGGACCGGACTCGCAGGGACGCCGAGGTTTTGATCCGCACGCTGGATCGGGAAGTCGAAACGCTGAACGACGAGCTCATCCGGATGCAGAAGGAATATGCGGACAAGAAGGCCGCGGAAGCCGCCGCAGCCGGTGCCGGGACGGCCGAGTAAGGGCCGTCGGTTGAAATCGTGCGCGGACGCGCGGGCCGTTTTCGGCCGCCTGCGGCACGAATTCCCGAGATAATCGGTGGCACCCGAGGATTTCGGGTTGAATCGCCGCCCGGAAGTGATGCCTTTGGAGCAGGATAGCCATCCGTGCCGCGCGGCAGGAAGGCGGCCGCAACCGATCTCGACATGAAAAAACCAGGAATCGCAAAACGTGCCGGGGGTTTCACCCTGGTGGAATTGATGGTGGCCATCGTCATCGTCGCCGTGCTCGCCGGTCTCGTCTTCGGCTTGGCGAAGAGCGCGCTCGGCAAGTCCCGCCTTACGGCCAGCGTCCAGCGCGCCCGCGATCTGGGCGTGCGGGTGGAAGGCTACACCCAGGACAACGCCGGCATCCTTCCGGTGTGGCGGGATTCCTCCCAGGATCTCTACTGGTGGGGCATGCTGGTGAAGGATCCGAAAAACGAATCGGAGCTCGAAATTTTCAAAAGCCCGGGCGACAGCGATTTCAACGTGAAGAAGATCGAATCGACCGTCTCTTACGGCTGGAACGCCCGCGTGGTGGGCCGCAGCGAGGAAGCCGGCGAGGAAGGCCCGAAGCGCAAGGTGATCTTCAAGAACCCTTCCAAGATCCTGGTCCTCGCCGATACCAAGACCGGCAACATGGGCCTGCTGAGCGACACCGCACTTCCCGACCCCAAGCGCTACAACGGCAAGGCCGCCGGCGTGATGCTCGACGGCTCCGGAATCACGCTCGACGTGGAAACCGCTTTCAAAGGCGACTCGCCGTATTTCTGGACCGAGGAAGAGCGCCAGGAACGCGAATAGCCATCCGCCCGCGGTGCTCAGGCCGCCGCCCCGGCGATCGAACGGATCGCCGCTTGAACCGATTCAGGCCCTTCGTCCGTGCTCACCACATGGACGAAGGGTTCTTTTTTGAGCCCCAGGAAGATCTCGCGGCACTTCGCCAGCGCGTCGCGTTTTTCGAATTCGTTCGCCGTGTCGCCTCTCCCGCCGATCCGCGAGAGCGCGGTATCCACATCGAGATCGAGGATGAACAGCAGATCGGGGCGCGGCGCGAAGACCTCGTTCTGCCGCCGGATCTCCGCCGGGTCGAAGCCGCGCGCCCCCTGATAAGCCATCGTGGAGAAATAGTAGCGGTCGAGGATCACCACCTTTCCCGCCGCCAGCGCCGGAGCGATCAACTGCTCCACGTGCTCGCGGCGATCCTTGAGAAAGAGCTCGAGTTCGTCCTGCGGGGAGAGCCGGCCCGTGAGTGCCGTGGACCGGATCTGCCGGCCCCATGGCCCGTCGGTCGGCTCGCGGCTGGCCACCACCTCCCGCCCCCGCGAGCGGAACCATTCCGCCAGCAACCCCGCCTGCGTCGATTTTCCGGTGCCGTCGATGCCTTCGAGGACGATAAAGAGGCCGCTGTGGTTCATCAGGAGGGTGCGGCACGCTCCCAAACCCGGACGCGGAGGGCAAGGGTGGATGTGCATGACGCGGTCCGAGAACCATTCAAGGACATCGCTTCCGATGCCTGCCCCCCTGCTCCACGCCTTCGTTGACAGATCATTTTCCACCGCTCAGACAGCGCCTGCATGAAATTCTCCCCTTGCCTCAAGCTGGCGACCGTTGGCCTCGCCTCGATGACTCTCCCCGGTTGCGTGAACTATCACAGCTTGCCGACCGACTACAGCGGTCCGGTCGCGGTCATCCGCGGCACCTCGGCCC
>CAMLOZ010000185.1 GCA_946481625.1 uncultured Haloferula sp.
GTAGTCCGAGAACCAGTCGGTCTTCGGGCTATGCAGCTTGACGCGCTTCACGCTTTCCGCACCGCCGCGCTGCAGGGCGACTGCTTCCTCGCCTTCCGCGACAGCAGATAAGGCCCGGATGTGCTCGTGGGTGGCGAAGGTGGAGAGCATCTCCTTGCGGTCGCCGCTGAGCAGGTTCACCACCCCGCCCGGCAGATCGCTGGTGGCAAGCATTTCTCCTAACAGGATGGAGGGGTAAGGGGCCTTGCGCGAGGCCAAAGCGATCAGCGGGTTGCCCGCGGTGATGACCGGGAGAACCAAGGTCATCAGAGCGAGTAAAGGAGCTTCCTCGGGAGCGAGCACGCCCACGATTCCGACCGGCTCCGTGACCGTGAAGTTGAAGTGTGGCGAGGCCACAGGGTTCACGCTCCCGAGCACCTGCTCATACTTGTCCGCCCAACCGGCGAAGTGGACGATCCGGGCCACGGTGGCGGCCACTTCCCTCGCGGCCTCGACTCCCGACGTTCCACCGAGGGTCAAGGCTTCCGCCATCTCGGCGGAGCGGGCTTCGAGCATTTCGGCGAGGCGATAGAGGATCTGCGCGCGGTTGTAGGGAGTCCGCTTCGCCCAGCCCGCGCCCGCCTTGGCCGCCGCCTCGACCGCATTGCGCAGGTCTTTCTTCGTGCAGCGCGGCACGTTCGCGAAGAAGGCGCCACGGGCGTCCTTCAACTCAAAGACCCGCCCGGATTCCGAACGGATGAAGGCACCCCCGACGTAGCACTTCGGGGTCTTGGTGATCTTGAGGTTCATGGGGAAAATGATGGCACCACGAATCGGACGAACCCGACGAATGGTTGGCTCTTCAAGGCATCAGGATTCGTTCGATTCGTGTGATTCGTGGTGCCTGTTCATTGGAGGGTGGAATACTCGAGCAACCCCTGGCGTCCGCCTTCCCGCCCGAAGCCGGATTCCTTGTAGCCGCCGAAGGGCGAACTCGGATCGAACTTGTTATAGGTATTCGCCCACACCACGCCGGCCTTCAGTTCGTTCGCCATCTTCAGGATGCGGCTGCCCTTGTCGGTCCACACCCCCGCGCTGAGGCCGAAGGGCGTGTTGTTCGCCTTCTCGACCGCTTCCTCCGGTGTGCGGAAAGTGAGAACCGAGAGCACCGGCCCGAAGATTTCCTCGCGCGCGATGCGGTGGCTCTGCGAGACATTCGTGAAAAGCGAGGGCGCGAAGTAGAATCCCTTCGCGGGCAGCTTGCAGGCGGGCTGGTGCAGCTCCGCGCCTTCCTTCACGCCGCCGGCCACCATCTCCTTGATCTTCGCCAGTTGTTCGGCGGAGTTGATCGCGCCGACATCGGTGTTCTTGTCGAGCGGATCGCCCACGCGCAGCACTTGCAGGCGGCGCTTGAGCTTCTCCGTGACGAGGTCCGCCACGCTCTCCTGCACCAGCAGGCGCGAGCCCGCGCAGCAGACGTGGCCTTGGTTGAAGAAGATGCCGTTCACGATGCCCTCGACGGCCTGGTCGAGCGGGGCGTCGTCGAAGACGATGTTCGCAGCTTTCCCGCCGAGTTCGAGCGTGAGCCGCTTGCCGGTGCCCGCCAGCGCGCGCTGGATGATCTTCCCGACTTCGGTCGAGCCGGTGAAGGCGATCTTCGCGGCCTGCGGATGATTCACCACCGCGGCACCCGTTTCACCGGCACCGGTCACGATGTTCACCACGCCCGGCGGCAGGCCGGCCTCGAACAGGATGCTCGCGAACTTGAGCGCCGTGATCGAAGTGGTCTCGGCCGGCTTGATCACCACCGTGTTGCCCGTCGCCAAAGCGGGCGCGATCTTCCATGCCAGCATCAGCAGCGGGAAATTCCACGGGATCACCTGGCCCACCACGCCTAGCGGCGCGAGCGTGCGGCCCGGTGCCACGTAAGCGAGCTTGTCCGCCCAGCCCGCATGATAGAAGAAATGCGCCGCGGCCATCGGCAGGTCGAAGTCGCGGGCTTCCTTGATCGGCTTGCCGCCGTCGAGGGTCTCGGCCACCGCGAACTCGCGCGCGCGATCCTGCAACAGCCGCGCGATGCGGAAGAGATACTTCCCGCGTTCCTTGCCCGGTAGTTTGCTCCACGCGGGGAAAGCCTTCGCCGCCGCCGAGTAGGCCGCATCCACGTCCGCCGTGCCGGCCATCGCGATCTCGCTCAGTTTCTCGGCATTCCGCGGCGCGATCGAATCGAAATACTTCCGCGACTTCGGCGCGATGTATTTGCCACCGATGAAGAGGCCGTAGCGGCTCTCGATGAATGGCTCCGCCGACTCCGGTGCGGGATCGTATTCCCAGAGGTCGCCGAAGAGGAGTTCGCGCGGGCGGATGTTGCGGGAGGGTGTCTTCTTGGCCGGCATAGTAGAGAGGGTTCAGTGGCCAGGGGCCGGGGATCAGGGAATGAGAGTGAGAAGAGTTGGACGTGATTGGTGTTCGGTAGCTTGTTTGTATGGCCCCTGACCCCCGGCCCCTGGCCTCTTTTGCATCAGTAGCCGGTGCTGTCGTCGCTGAAGGTCCACGGTGCCTGATAGGCCCCCGTCCGTTGCGTCTCCAATTGCCTCAACAAATCATTCAGCAGCGAGGAAGCCCCGAAGCGATAGCGCGCGTTGTTCAGCCACGCATCGCCGAGCGTCTCCTTCACCGCGATCAGGAACTGCAATGCCTGCTTCGCCGTGCGGATGCCGCCGGCCGGCTTCATCGCGATCTCCTTGCCGGTCGCGAGATAGTAGTCGCGGATCGCCTCGATCATCACCTGGTTGTTGCCCAGCGTGGCGTTCGAGGAGGTCTTGCCGGTGCTGGTCTTGATGAAATCTCCCGGGCGGATCACCCGCATCGCGAGGAAGGAGGCCGCGCGGATGTGATCGTAGGTTTCGAGTTCGCTGGTCTCCAGGATCACTTTCAACGTGGCCTCGCCGCAAGCTTCCACGACTTGGGAAATCTCGTCCTGCACCCGTGAAAGCTCGCCTTCGAGGAAAGCGCCGCGGTTGATCACCATGTCGATCTCGTCCGCGCCGTCGGCCACCGCCTGGCGGACTTCGGCAAGGCGGGTCTTGAGAGGTGCTTGGCCGGAGGGGAAGGCCGTCGCCACCGAGGCGATCTTCACGTCCGTTCCCTTCACGTGCTTCGCCGCGTGCTTCACCATCGAGGGATAGACACACACCGCGGCGACACGCGGGATATCGCCTTCGTGGGGCGAGAGCGCCTTCCGGCAGAGCGAGGCCACCTTGCCCGGCGTGTCCTTCCCTTCGAGCGTCGTGAGGTCCACCATCGTCACCGCCAGCTTCAGTCCGAAGACCTTCGAGGACTTCTTGATGCTGCGGGTCGTGTATTTCGCCACCCGTTCCTCGATGCCTACCGCATCGACGGTGCCGATCTCATCCAACAAACGACGCAAGGCCGGGCGGGTCATCGCCGCGCATGCTGAGGTGTTCGGGCGCTCACGGCAAGGACGGAGCGGCCTTGTGCGCGAATCCGCTCAAAGCGCCACCCGCATGATTCGCCCCGGAGACTTGGCGAGGAAGCGCCGCGCCAGATCCTCGAACTGGTCGGAAAGGTCCGTCAGGTGGATCTCCAACTTCCCGGACCGCTCCTCGGCTAACAGATCCAGCTTGGTCAGCTCGTTGCGGACATGCTCGGCGCAGGTTGTGGCGGAGTCCACCAGACGCACGCCCTGCGGCAGGAATTTCTCCAGCACCGGCACGAGCAGCGGGTAGTGGGTGCAGGCTAGCAGCAGGGTGTCGATCCCGCGCTCAAGCATCGGGTCCAGATACGTGTGCAGCGCCGCATGGGTCGAGGGATGGTCGAGCCAGTCTTCCTCCACCAGGGGCACGAGCAGCGGGGCAGGGGTCGCATGCAGGATCAGCCCGGTCCGCCTCAGGGCGAGGGCATGCTGATAGGCATGCGAGCGCACCGTCCCGCGGGTCGCGATGATGCCGACCCGCTGTGCCCCGGGGTCCGCCAGCACGGCTTCCACTCCGGGTTCGATCACGCCGATGATCGGCACCTGGTAGCGCTCCTGCAGGGAGGGCAACGCGTGCGCCGTGGCCGTGTTGCAAGCCACCACCACCGTCTTCACCCCCCGGTCGAGCAGGAAGCGCACATCCTCGTGGGAGAATTGCCGGATCGTCTCCGGGCTTTTCGACCCGTAGGGCACGCGGGCGGTATCGCCCAGATAGACAATGTCCTCCGCAGGAAGGAGTTGCTGGACCGCTCGGACGACCGTGAGGCCGCCGACACCGGAATCGAAGATGCCCAGAGGGGCGTTGCGCATGGGCGTGAGGAAAGAACGGATTGCACTCCCCGGAAAGTGCAAAGCGCGGGATGGCTTTGCCTTTGCATTGGGGCTCGCCTGCCATTACGGAAAGGTGCGTGAGCGGAGAGATCGATGTCGTGATCGTGGGCGGCGGCCCGGCGGGCTGCACTTTGGCCGCGCTGCTTGCCCAGCGGGGAATCCGGACGGTGGTTTTCGACGATGACAAACGCCCCGGACTCCTCGTCGGCGAGTCGCTGCTCCCCCGCGTGGTCAGCCTGATGCGCCGGCTTGGCATCGAGGACCGGGTGAAGGGCTTCTCCCAGCACAAGCCCGGCGTCGGCTTCATCGCCCGCGATGGTAGCCGGCTCGACTTCTTCTTCCCGCAGAAGGCGATCAAAGGGATGCCCAACTACGCCTACAACATCCCGCGGCCCGAATACGACAATCTCCTGCGCACCCGCGCGCAGGAACTTGGCGTGACCTTCGTGAAAGGCCGGGCGGAGCTTGAGAAGGGCAGCGACGGCCGGGAGATCCAGCTCACCGCCGCCTGCCTCGCTTCGGTGCCGGCGTTGAAGGGACGCCACCCGAAGCTGCTCGTCGATTCCACCGGCCGCGCCCGCGCCTTCGCGAAGGTGATCGGTGTGGGCGCGAACCGCGGCAAGCGCAACGACGTCGCCTACTTCGCCCATTACGAGGGCCTCGATGTCGAAGCGCTGAGGGAAGGCCAAGTGGTGATCACCACTCTTAGCCGCGGCTGGAGCTGGCGCATCCCGTTGCCCGGACGTGTCTCGGTCGGCGTGGTGGTGGACAAGTCCGCCGCCAAGCAGCACGGCGAGACCCCGGAGGAGCGCCTCGAATCGATCATCGATTCCGAGCCTTTCCTGGCTCCTGCCGGAAGGGGCCGCCGCCGCGTGACGCCGGTGATGACATACACGAACTATCAGCTCATCTCCGAGCGCGGACACGGTCCCGGCTGGGTCGCCGCCGGAGATGCCTTCGGCTTCGTCGATCCGATGCTCTCGCCCGGTCTGTTCATGGCCATGCACTCGGCCGACTTGATCGACCGGCATGTATTCTCCGGGGGCGATACGGAGATGCTCGACCAACCTGCCCGCTTGGCGAAGGCCTTCGACCGTGTCTTCGAGGAGTTGCTCGATTGGCACGAAGCCTGGTCCGAACTCATCGAATACTTCTACGACGGCCGCATGTATGCCCTCCACGCCGCGGGCGAGCAGCTCTCGCAGAAATACGGCGAATCGGCGATTCCCCGCCTCATGGAACGGCATCTGACCAAGCAGATCACCCGTCTTCTTTCCGGAGTCTCGACCCGCAGCCGCTACGGTCGCCGTTTGCTACGCTTCTCGCTGAAGCATCTTGTTTGGGACGTCGATCCCGCCGAGAACTTCGCGATCCGGGCCTAGTTGGCAGCGACCCACTCCTTTTCGGACGGCTCGAATTTGCCCGGATCGTATCCCGCCGCCTCGTGGACCGCCCGCGTGACGGCCTTCCGGTTGATCGAATAGCTGCGCACCATCCGCGTGGGGAACAAGGAGAGGGCGAGGCGGTGGGTTACCGTGACGTCGGCCTTCACGACATACCCGCCATCCTTGCCGCGGCGGATTTCGGTCACGATCAAGCGGGTACCGTCGGTGGTGTAGCAATTTTGCCCCACGGCGGCGAAACTCGGCTTCCCCGGCACTTCCAAGGTGACCTGCTGCCAGCCTTCCGTGCGCAGCCCGAGCTTGGTGGACCCGAAGTAACTCCCTGTGAATAATCCGATTAGCCCCACGGCTGCGAGAAACGGTTTGATCATGCGGCTGCTGTTTCCGGAGAAATAGCAGCCGATGTTCCAGAACCACCGATTCCGAAGAAATCAGTGATGAAAATGCATGCGTGAATTCGCCGGCAGGGCTCAGTCGGGCTTCTGGATGTAATTCCAGATCGCGTCGAATTGCTTGATCGCGTCGCCCCCGAGCTCGGGCCGCTGGGACTTCCCGTCCTGCGCGTAGCGGGGCATCTTTGTGGAAGGAGTGACGGAAACCGGGTTGTCGAGCCAACGCAGGTACCACTCGTAGCGCAGGCGCTCATGGGAGAGCGAGAAGTTCAGGCCCTCCACCTCGAAGGCGGCGCTGGCCTTCACCGGGCCCACGCCGTGGCAAGTGGTACAGCCGAAACCCTCGGTCGTGCTGATGAGCTTCTTGCCGATGTCCGCCAGGGCCTTGTCGGGATTGGCAGGTTCGGGTTTGCCCGGCACCACGCCGTGGATCGCGGCCAAGCCGGTCGCGAGACCGGGAGCGTAGCCCGGGAAGGCGGGCATGCGCATGTCGAGCCAGGGGCGCGGCTTGGCAGTCAGGGTGCCACCGACGATCGACTCGATATAAGAGGAATACAGCATCTCCCCGATGTAGGTGAGGTGCGGACGGGATTGGTCCACCTTGTCATGCTCGCCCTTCACGTGGGCGACCAGATCCTTGGTTTCGAGATGCACGCTATCGAGCAGCGAAGGTTTGCCGTCGATGCCGTGGCAGCTTGTGCAGCGCAGCGCCTCCAGCTTCGCGCTTGCATACTCCGCGGGCACGTGGCGGGAGAGGGGGGCGGCACCCTTCTTCGAGAATGCCACAAGGGCCGCGCGCTCCTCGTCGTCCAGCGCGAGCTTGGGCACCTTCCCGCCGTGCTTGCCGGACACGCAACCCTTCGCGGCCCAGTCG
>CAMLOZ010000186.1 GCA_946481625.1 uncultured Haloferula sp.
TCAAGGAGCCGCGCTGCGGGCTGTGAAGCGTGCCGGTTTGCCCGGCGGGAACGACGAGCGCATTCGGCAGATCGCCAGCGCCTGGCAAGCCGGTGCCGGAGTCATACATCTTGAGCGTGCCGCCATTGAAGGTCACCGCGCCGGTGCCGAGGCCCCAGCGGTTCGCGGCCTCGTTGCCGAGTTGGATTGTGCTGCCCGTGCCGATGAAGGTGCCGCCGCTGAAACTGTGGCGGGTGTGGTAGGCCAAGGTCGAAGTCGCCGCGGTCGCGGTGGTCGCGGACATCGTGAGGGTGGTGCCGACGATGCCGGTAATGGTCGTCCCGTAAGGAAAGCCGCCGCCCATCACGACCATGCCGACCGCGAGGCCGGTGGAACCCGTCACGATTACCTGATTGCTTCCCGACGTGGTCGTGCTGCTCACGTTCACGATGTCCGGTGCGAGCGTGAGAAGTCCGGTGCCGGACTTCACCAGCGAGGTGCTGCCCGCGATCATCCCGATGCCATCGAAGGTGTAGGCGCGGGTGTTGTTCGCGACGGTGATCGCGCGCGGCTGGAGCGTGCCGTTGAGCACCACCGTGCCGACGGATGAGGTGTCGCCGAAGGTGACGGCATCGAGATTGAAGAAGGTCGCGGTGGGACCGCCGGTGAAGTTGGCGGTGGTGTTGAGGTCCCAAAGCCCGCCGCCATTCGTGCCGCTCCAGACGAGGGAAGCCGGGGCGGTGCCGCTCACGACGAGATTCACGAAGGCCGGATTGCCGCCGCTCGATTGACGCTGGACCGCGAAGGTTTGGCGCGAACCGGCGGGGATGCCGACGAGGTTTAGCGCGGGAGCCGGGTTCGCGGCCATGGTCGCCGCGCCGTCGATGAGCGGATAGGTGCCGGTGCCGAGGACGCCATCGGTGGCGTTGACATGGAAGTTCACCGTCGCGCCGGAGAGCGTGAGGCTGCCGCCGCTTACGGTGATCCGGTCATTCGCGCCGGAGGTCGAATTGGACAGGTCGTAGCGGAGATTGCTCGTGCCGCTCAAGGTGAGGCCTGCGCCTGCCGTCAGGGTTCCGGCGACGCCCTGCGCCGCACCGGGGTCGAGCGTGCTGCCTGTAGCTCCGGTGACAAGACCGGCGATGCTGCCGCTGCCGCCGAGTGTCGCGCCGTTGGCAACCGTCGTGGCGGTCGCGCCCAAGGCACCGTTGACCCGCAGCGTGCCTGCATTCACTCCCGTGGTACCGTTGTGGGTGCTGGTGCCGGTCAAGGTCCAGGTGCCGCTGCCGACCTTGTTCAGGTTCGTCGCCCCGCCGCCATTGGCGATCGCCCCGGCGAAGGTCGCGCTCGTGTTGAGGCCGCCGACGTTGTAAGTGCTGACTGTCGTGCCGCTCTGGGCACCGCTCAGCACCGTCCCGGTGCCGGTGGCGGAGAGTTCGCCGATTTCGAAGGGCGTGGACGCGCTGCCGTTGCGGTTCATCAATTGCGAGGTGCCGCTGCCAAGATCCACCGCGACCGCGGCGCTGCCGAAGTTCACGTTGGTCGTTCCGTTCAGGCGGATCCTTGGATTGCCGCTTCCCGCCTGAATCCGACCGGTGAAGCCGGACCAGCTTCCGCCGATGGTCCAGAGCTGACCGCCGGTGGCATTCAAGGTGAGAGTTTGCGAGCCGGTCCAAGCGCCGCCAATCGTATGCTGTGAACCGACGGTGACCGTGGCGGGCTGGTTGAACTCGAACTGGTTCGCGAGTGTGCTGTTAGACGGCGGCGCGAGGGACAGGGCTCCGCCGTTCAAGGAGATCTTCGCGGTGCCCGCGGCACCCGCGGTATTGAGGGCGAGGTTGCCTTGCTCGAGGGAGACGCTGTTGAAGCTGTTCGTCCCGGCATTATTGATCGTGAGATTGCCGCTGCCGCGCTTGGTGAGGGCATTGGTGGTGCTGACGGCACCCGCGCCGTTGAAACTGTAGTTCGCGGACGAATCGACTTCGACCGTGGTGGCAAGGACCGCTGCGGGGAGATTCACCGCGGGCGAAGCGGCTCCGGCATTGCCGAAGGTCACGCGGTCGCCGCTGGTGAAGGCAATAGGCGTGCCGTCTTTCAGCCAGTTGTTCGAAGTCGTGTCCCAGTCGGCGGCATTGCCGCGCCAATCGAGATCGGCGGGAGCGCCGCTATTGGTCACGCAGATCACGAACTGCTGGGTCCAGGTGCCGCCCTCCGCATCGGTCACGGTGAAGAGGAAGCCGCCGCGCCCGGCGGTTGCCTGGGCGTTAAAGGTGACGATGCGATTGCCCGTGCCGCTCTGAACGGCGCTGCCGCCAGTGACGCTGCCGAGCGTGAACACCGGCGAGTTCGGGAACCCGGCGGTGTAGCGCGAGAGATCGACGACCAGCGAGCCGCTCTTCACGACGAAGGCGTGGGGAACCGCCTTGAAGTGGAGATACTCCTCCAGGCGGGTGTATCCCGCCGCGGTTCCGGCCGGAAAGAAGGTCGTGCCGTTGACGGTGGTGTTGTGGTCCTGCGTCGCGGGGTTCCATCCGAGCGCCGTCTCATAGGCATCCGGCATGGCGTCGCGGTCGGTATCGATGGATGCGGTCGCGGAGGCGAGGGTGCCGAAGCCGCTGTTGCTCACCCCGGCGAGATCGCTCTCGCGGGTGATGTGATTCGCGGTCTGGTTCGCAAGGTTCTGGAGGAGGCGGGTGTCCACTTCATCGCGAAGCGGGCCCGAGTGCGAGGCATCGAGGCGAAGCGGTCCGGCATTCGAGAGGATTTTCTTGTAGGCGAGCAGGGCCGGGTCGGTGGTTACCGCGAGCGACCCGGTATTCGCATATGGCGAGTTCAGCTTGATGTAATTTCCGGTCGGATTGGTGGCGGCGTCGTAGGCCGAGCCGCCGACGATGCTGTAGCCGCGGTCGGTGCCGTTGAGATGGCCGTCGCCATCGCGGTCGTGAAGGTTGCCGGTGACGTGGACCGAGAAGTTCGGATAGCCGTTTCGGTCGAGGCTGGCCTTTTCCAGCGGGGTGTTACGGATGTTTCCCGGCGGGCAGATGAAGTAGTTGCCGATCACGTTCGACTTCCATCCGGCGGGCGTTTCGGAGTCGCCCATGATGAAGCCGATGTCCCAGTCGAAGGTCACGTTGTTCACCCACTCCAGCAGACCGGCGGGGCGGGCCTTCGGGTTGCGGGTGTGGTTGTGGGCCCAGAGGGTGTGATGGCAGGTCGCGTGGTTCTGGTCCCAGAGGCCGCCGCAGGAGTGGCTTTCCAAGCCCCATGCATTCAGCGCCCACTGCATCGTGAGATTTTCCGGCGGACTGCCGAAGGACGAGATGTTCTCGTCCGTGCTGAAGGCCATCGAGATGTGATCGAGGATCGCATTCTGGCATCCGCTATCGAGATCGATGCAATCGCCGCCGGAGCCGTTCTTGCCATGGCGGAAGCGCAGATGCCGGATCACGATGTCATCCGCGGAAATGCGGAAGGTGCCGTCCTTCAGGCCGATGCCATCGCCCGGCGCGGTCTGGCCCGCGATGGTGATCTTGTTCTGGGTGATCCGCAGGTTCGACCCCGGGACATGGATGTAGCCACTGACCGCGAAGACGATGGTGCGTCCGCCGGAAGGGGCGGTGGCGATGCCCTCGGCAAGCGATCCCGCACCGCTGCTATTCAGGTTCGTGACGATGTAAACGTCGCCGGTTCCGGTTCCCGATGTGGTGCCGCGGCCACCCTTGGCATAGGCGCCGTAGCCTTCGGCACCGGGGAACGCGGGGATCTGGGCCGCCGCAGTGGCGGCGAGTAGAAGAGAGAGGAGGGACTTCACGGATCGGTACGAAAGGGGGCGGCGGGAAGGCCCGCGGAATTGCAAAGGTTCGCGCCAGCCGGATTATCGGCCCAGGCATAACGGACGTAGGCGGGGCGTGGGACGGCGCTGCTGTGGACGATCACCATGCCGCTGTCGATTTCGGCATCCGCCCATACGAATTTCCGGTCGTCTCCCGCGATTGCAAATTGTTTGAGCGGGCCATCCTTCGCCACGAGCCCTTCCCCGATGTGATCGAAGTGCAGGCGGACGCGGCCGTCCTCGATCTCGGCCATCTTGAAGACGGGACCGCAAGGGATCACGTCCTTGCCGTAGGTGCCGTTCAGCGCGAGAAGGGCAAGGCGCTTGCCGACGTCCTGCTTGTTGCGCGGGTGGACATCCTTTTCCTCACCGATGTCGATGGTGACGGCCATGCCGGTATTCGGCAGGGAGAGCGAGGAGGACTGGGCCTCGCGCATGCTGGCGAGGCTGCTATCGCCGGGCGTGGTCGGCGGTGTTTTGTGGGCCGCCAGTTGGACGAAGTAGAAGGGGAAATCGCCGCGGTTCCAGCGACTGCGCCAGTCTTCGATCAGGGCTTTCTGGAGCGTCGGGTAGAGCTTGCGGGTACCGACATTGGACTCGCCCTGGTACCAGATCATACCGCGGATGCCGTAACCGGCGACGGGGGCGATCATGCCGTTGTAGAGCACCGCGGGATTGTGCTGGTCTTGGATTGGATCCGGGTGCTTCGGAGCGCGGCCTTTCTTGTCCGAGGCGAGCCACTTCGACATCGACCGGCCGTAGTTGGCGAAGGCCTTCGGATCGTCGCGGTAGGCGATGAATCTCTTGCCGAAGGCATCGAGGAGCGGCTTCAGGTTCTCCGCTTCCCGGAGTTTCGCATCGCTGATCCACGCCTCCGCGGTGCTGGCCCCGTAGGCGCAGGTGATGAGGCCGATGGGGACGCCGAGCGCTTGCTGGAGGTCGCGGGCGAAGAAGTAGGCGGCGGCGGAGAAGTCGCCGACGGTTTGGGGGGAGCAAGGTTTCCACTCGCCTTCAAGTTCGGGTTGCGGGTCTTCACGCATTGCCCACTCGGCGGTGAACATGCGGATCTGCGGGTGATTCGCCTTGGCGACTTCCTGCTGCCAGTTGGTGGTGCCGGCGAAGTAGCGCTTCCCGGTTGCGGCCACGGTGAAGTCCATGTTCGACTGGCCGGAGCAGAGCCATACCTCGCCCGCCCAGACATCATTGAAGCGCTTGGTCGCGCCCGCCTTCACTTCGAGGACGTGCGGGCCGCCCGCGGGAAGAGCGGGGAGATCGAGCCGGAAGCGGCCCGAGTCATCCGCCGTGGTGGTGACGGACTTTCCCGCGATCTCCGCGGTGACGTGGGTGCCGGGCAAGGTGCGGCCCCAGAGGGGATTCGCCGAATCGCGCTGCAGCACCATGTGATCGGAGAAGACACGCGGGAGCCAGAGGTCCGCGGGAAGCAGGTAGTTGCCGAGGCCGGTCGTGCGCAGGGCCTTCGCGAGTTCGGCGGCATTGAAGGCCGCACCGGCGGGTCCGGTGTGGGTGTGGTCGCTGCCCGCGAAGAGGGTCGCCGTCTTTTCGCGGCCGATGGCCTCGTAGCGATCGGCCAGCAGGGTATTGAAATCGATGAAAGAGGCTCCGGCTTGGGTTGCCGCTTCGCGCGCCCATGCGGCGTAGCGGTCGGCGGAGCGGCCCACCTTGCCGTCCTTCCAGAGATTGCGCGGGATGGGCGAAATCACAATGGCGGTGGCACCCTTGGCCTTGGTCTCGGCGATGTATTTGCGGAGATACCAGCCGTAGCTGCGGACGGTTTCGGCCTGGCCGTCGGTCTTGCGGACGATGTCCTCGGTTTCCTCGCCGGTGCCCTTGATCGAGGCGCGGCAGCGATCGTCATTGAGCGGGCCGCCGTCGTTGTGGCCAAACTGCATCAGCACGAAGTCGCCCGCCTTGAGGTTGGCCATGACGGCATCCCAGCGGCCTTCCGTGAGGAAGGTGCGGCTGCTGCGCCCGCCGATGGCGCGGTTGACGACCTCGATCTTCGCGGGGTCGAACTCCGCCACAAGGGGATCGCCCCATCCTTCCTGACCGGCGGTCTGGTTGCGGACGGTCGAGTCGCCGATGATGAAAAGTGTCGGTTTTGCCCACGCAGCAGCCGTCAAGCAGCAGGCGAGGAACATCAGGCATAGGGCGCGCATGCGCCGCAATATGGACCGGCGCGGTGTGCTTGTCGCTTACCCTCTATGGGGTAAAGACGCGGGCTTGGAAGCGTTCGCAGCGATTCGTGGCAAGGCCGCCTTGAATCACTTTGCGGCGAGTTCCTTGTTGAAGAAATCGAGGGTCCGCTGCCAGGCCAGCTTGGCCGCGGCCTCATCGTAGCGGGGGGTGGTGTCGTTGTGGAAGCCGTGGTTGACCCCGGGATAGATGAAGGCCTCGTATTTCACCCCGGCCTTTTTCAGCGCCTCCTCGTAAGCGGGCCAGCCGGCATTCACGCGCTGGTCGTTCTCGGCGTATTGCAAGAGGAGCGCGGCCTTGATCTTGGGCACGTCGGCCGCGTCGGGTTGACCGCCATAGAAGGGAACCGCGGCCTTGATGATCCCGGGGAGGCGAACGGCGAGGGTATTCGCCATGCCTCCGCCGAAGCAGAAGCCGACGACGCCGACCTTGCCATTGCAGAGTTCGTGGCCATGCAACCACTTGGCGGCGGCGATGAAGTCCTCGGTCATTTCCCCGCCCTTGCGCTGGGCTTGTAGCGTGCGGCCCTCGTCGTCGTTGCCGGGATAGCCGCCGAGCGGCGTGAGGGCGTCGGGGGCGAAGGCGACGAATCCAGCGACCGCGAGGCGACGGGTGACGTCCTCGATGTAGGGATTCAGGCCGCGGTTTTCATGGATCACGATGATGCCGGGAAGCTTGCCCTCCCTCTTGGCGGGGCGGGCGAGGTAGCCCTTCATCTTTCCGCCGCCCGCGGGTGAATCGTAGGTTTCGTAGGAGACGGTGATGCGCTCGTCGTCCTTTGCGACCTGCGCGGCGAAGGCATACTTCGGGCTGAGGGCGGCGAGCAGGCCCGCGGCGGTGACCCCCCCCGCGGCGAAGCGCGAGGCCCGGTCGAGGAAGCCGCGCCTGCCGATCTGGCCGTGCACGTATTCGTCGTAGAGATCGAGCAGCTCTTGCGGGAAGTCTTT
>CAMLOZ010000187.1 GCA_946481625.1 uncultured Haloferula sp.
GGTTTTCGGACTCATAGCTGGCACTATGGCGGACCGGAGGGCGAGAGTCCAGTTTGGGAGTCCAGACGGCTGCCCATCCCATAGCACTCCGCCCGACCGCGGGACTACGAACTCCTGGAGCGGGCCGCGAGGGTCGCTTTCGCGGTGTCACCACCGCGCTTACGGAGAGCAGGAGGCAGGTCCCCTACTCCGCCGGCACCTCGCCCGATACCGGCCGGTTCTGCTTGTCGTGGCGGTCGTGCCGGATGTCGCGCGCTTGGTCGAGATAGACCGCGTCCTCGCCGATATTTTTCGCGAGATCCCCGATCCGCTCCAGCGAACGGGCGACGAAGACCAGATGCAGGTAGTCTTCCGCGCGTTCCCCGCCTTCTTCCAGGCGCGAGGTGAAGGACGCGATCAGCCGCTTGTGCATCTTGTCGAGATCCTTGTCCCGCAGTTGCAGCGATTGCCCGAGCTCCGCATTCCGATCCGTGTAGGCCGAGAGCGAGTCGCGCAACTGCTGGTCCGCGAGCGCGTAGAGCGGCTCCAGGAAAGTCACCTCCGGACACTCCGGGCGGGCGAGCATCTTGCGGGCGCGCTTGGCGATGTTCGTCGCGTGGTCGGACACGCGCTCGAGGTTCGCGGCCACCTTCATCGAAGTGATCACCTGGCGCAGGTCGCTGGCCACCGGGTGGAAGCGCACCAGCGTCTCCATCCCGATCCGGTCGATGCGAAGCTCGGCCTCGTCCACCTCGTCGTCATCGGCGATGGCGGCTTTACACTTTTCGAGATCGCGCGAGAGCAGGCCTTGCATGGCCCGCTCCAGGTTCAGGCGGGCCTGGCCGGCCATGGCAATGACCTCGTTCCGCAGGGAGGCGAAGGCTTGGTCGAATTCGCGGAGAATGTGTGGGGTATCCGAGTGCATGGGGCAATCAACCGAAACGGCCGCTGATGTAGTCGAGAGTGCGCTTGTGGACGGGGTTTTCGAAGATCTTCCGGGTGCTGTCGTATTCAACCATTTCCCCCAGATAAAAGAAAGCCGTGCGATCCGAAACCCGCGTCGCCTGCTGCATGTTGTGGGTCACGATCACGATCGTGTAGTGCTCGCGCAGGCTCAGGATCAGGTCCTCCACATGCGCGGTGGCGATCGGGTCGAGCGCCGAGCAGGGCTCGTCCATCAGGATGATCTCCGGATCGACCGCCATGGTCCGGGCGATGCACAGGCGCTGCTGCTGGCCGCCGGAGAGACCGGTGGCGATGTCGTTCAGGCGGTCCTTCACCTCGTCCCAGAGGGCGGCGCGGCGGAGCGACCTCTCCACCACGTCGTCGAGAGCGGATTTCCGCTTCTCGCCGAGAGTCCGCGGGCCGTAGGCCACGTTGTCGTAGATGCTGCGGGGGAAGGGGTTATACTTCTGGAACACCATCCCGACGTGCCGGCGGAGCTGGACGGGGTCAATCGACCTGTCCGCGATGTTCGCGCCCTCGATGATGATCGAGCCCTTCGTCACCCGCGCGCCGGGGACCAGGTCGTTCATGCGGTTGAAACAGCGCAGGAGCGTCGTTTTGCCGCAGCCGGAGGGGCCGATGAAGGCGACCACCTCGTTGGTCGGGACATCGAGGGTGACGTTTTTCAGCACCTGCTTGTCGCCGTAGGAAAAATCGACGCCTTTGACCTGAATGGCCGGAATGCCCGCGGGTGCCGGGGTGGCGGCAGGCGGGGTCGCGGGGGCTTCGTGCGTCATCGGCTCGTGCGTCTGCCGTCTCCGCGGCGGGGCTTCGGTTACCAGTGGCATGGCGGCTTGTAAAGGTCTCGCCGCCCGGTATTCCGGCGGCCGGAGGGACTCTGTCAGGGAAAACGAACCGTGCGGCTTGCCACGTGTGACGTTTTCGCCACAAATCCGCGGCGGAAACCTTCCCATGATCTCCATCCAACGCCTGTTCGGCAAAGAGGACCGTTTTTTCGACCTGCTCATCGCCAGCGCCGAGGAGGCGCGCCACAGCATCGTCGGCCTCACCCACATCCTGCGCCACGAAAAGGCCCCCTCCCTCGGGGAGTTCGCGGAGGTGCGGAAGAAGGACAAGCAAATTACCCAGGAAATCAGCGACCTGCTCGTGAAGAGCTTCGTGACCGCGCTGGAGCGCGAGGACATCGAGGCCCTCTCCACCGCCCTCTACAAGATCCCGAAAACGGTCGAGAAATTCGTCGAGCGCTACCTGATTTCGCAGGAGAAAGTCGCCACCACCGATTTCAACCGCCACGCCGCCATGCTCGACGAAGCGACCGGGCTGGTCGTCCAGATGATCCAGGCGCTCCGCAAGGGCATGGACATCGTGAAGATGAAGGAGCTCAACGACCGCATGCAACAGATCGAAGGCGACGCCGACAAGCTGATGCTCGAGTGCCTGAAGGATCTCTACAGCGGGAAGTACGACACGCTCCTCGTGGTCATCGTATCGAATCTCTACGACCTGCTGGAGAAGGTCTTCGACCGCTGCCGCGACGTGGGGAACGTGGCGAAACAGATCGCCTACAAGAACTCCTGAGGCGCCGCCCATGACGCTTATCCTTGTCGTCATCCTCGTCGCGCTGGCCTTCGAGTTCATCAACGGTTTCCACGATACGGCGAACTCCATCGCCACCGTGGTCTCCACCAAGGTGCTGACACCCCGCCAGGCGATCATGCTGGCGGCCGTCACGAACCTCCTCGGCGCGCTGGTCGGCCACGCGGTGGCAAAGACCGTGTCCTCCGGACTGGTGGATTCCCAATTCGTGAGTTCCGCCACCATCATCTGCGCGCTCCTGGGCGGGATCGTCTGGAACTTGCTAACCTGGTGGCTGGGATTGCCCTCGAGCTCCACGCACGCGCTGGTCGGCGGCCTCTGCGGTGCCACGCTCGCGAACGCCCAGAACAACTGGGGCTCCATCATCTGGTCGCAGGAGAAGATGAAGGACGGCAAGGTCGTGATGGAAGGCGTGCTGCACAAGGTAATCGTCCCGATGCTCGGCTCGCCGGTCGTAGGTCTGGTCGGCGGCTTCCTCATCATGACGCTGCTCTATGCGTTGCTGCGAAACGCCCGGCCGATGTGGGTGAACCGCTTCTTCGGCCGCGCGCAGATCTTCAGCGCCAGCTACATGGGCTTCGCCCACGGTTTGGCGGATGCGCAGAAGACGATGGGCATCATCACACTGGCCCTCGTCACCGCGACCACTGCGGGCTCTTTTGAAAAGCTCCCCGCCGCCTTCTCTTTCCTGAAGATGGAGAAGACTCCCGCCGCCGAGCAGCTCCTGCTCACCGTGATCGATGGCAAGCACACCATGGAAACCGCCGCGGCGCTGGAAGCGGAGGGCTTCAAGATGCGCTCCGGCGAATTCCGCGAAGCCTTCCTCTCGCTTGCGGCGGAGGTGCATGAAGACCTCGGCGATCCCGCCGGTGCCGGACGCACCCGCGCGGACGTCTTGGAGGACTACAACGCCAGCGTCGCGCGCGAGAACGCCCGCATTCTCCCGAAGCTTCCGATCCTGGGCCCGATGGTCGCGGTGAAGATTACCGACTGGCCCAAAACCCTCGCCGCCGAGGGCGCGAAGGCCGAAAAGGACGGCAAGCCACCGCTCAAGGCGATGGCCGGCAAGGTTCGCGAACTGGCGCCCGACGTCCCGGCCTGGATCAAGATCGTCTGCGCGCTGGTCATGGCGGCAGGCACTTCCGCCGGCGGCTGGCGCATCATCAAGACCATGGGCCACAAGATGGTGAAGCTGCAGCCGGTCCACGGCTTCGCCGCCGAGACCACCGCCGCCACCCTGCTCGCCGTGACCGGCAAGCTGGGCATGACCGTTTCCACCACCCACGCCATTACCACCGCCATCATGGGTGTCGGCGCGACCAAGCGCTTCAGCGCGATCGACATGAAAATCGTCCGCCGCATCCTCGGTGCCTGGGTGCTCACCCTTCCTGCGGCTGGCGGTGTCGCCTACATCACCATGTGGCTCTGGCTCAAGTTCGCGGGCTAAAAGGCGGCCACCCTAGCCACCGCTTCCATATCCCGAAGGGATTCTCAGTTTCCCGCCACCGCCTCCACCCCGGAAGCATCCGTAATACTTCCATCCTTGATCACCAGCCTCCGGTCCCCGCGCGTCGCCAAATGCTCGTCGTGCGTCACCACCACCAGCGTCGTCCCGCTCTCGGCCGCCAGGCCCAGCAACAGATCCATCACCTCCGCGCTGTTTCGCGAATCCAGATTCCCGGTCGGCTCGTCCGCAAAAAGTACCGGCGGATGATTCACCAGCGCCCGCGCGATCGCCACCCGCTGCTGCTCCCCGCCGGAAAGCTCCGCCGGCAAGTGCTCTGCCCGGTCCGCCAGCCCCACCCGCGTCAACGCCGCCATCGCCGCTTCCGAAGCATCATGCCCCCCGATCGCTCCCGGAACGAGCACGTTCTCCAGTGCCGTCAATTCCGGCAGCAACAGGTAGTTCTGGAAAATGTAGCCGATCTTCTCGTTGCGGAAGGCCGCCTGCTTCTTCGGACCCAGCGAGTAAAGATCCACCCCATCGATGTGCACCGTCCCCTGCTCCGGCCGCTCCAGCCCTGCCAAGGTATAGAGCAATGTCGACTTCCCCGCCCCGCTCGGCCCGCATAGGAACACCCGCTCGCCGCGAATGATCGAGAGATCGATCCCGTGCAGCACCTCGATGCTCTTCTTCCCGATGCGGTAGCTGCGGTGCAGGTTCGAAGCTTGGATGACGAGTGGAGCGTCGGTCACGCCGCAGAGCCTCCGGGCTCCGCCCTCTCCCGTCAAGGCAGGGCCGCACACCGTCATGCCGATGCCTTGGCGTGTGTGTGCCTCCCGATCCCGAAGGGATCACAGCGCAGCAGCCGGGGGTCGAGGCGAAGCCAATACCCCCGGGACAGGCCCCGGCTCCCATCGACCCCGAAGAGGTCGCAGCGATGTCCTCATCACGAACCGATCCCCGCTGACCGACTCTTCCTCTCCGTTGCAGCCGCACCGGCAACCTTCAACCCCGCCGTCCCCAATTCCGCAGATCGAGGGCCCCTTGTCCCGATCACCCAACCTCCCTCACCCCGCCCTAAACCTCTCCCGCGAAAACCCGATCTTCGCCTCCCGGGTATCCAGCGGATGGCTGTTCGACCGCTCCATCGCCGGCTCCAACCTCCTCAACAACCCCACCCCGTTCGCCAACTGGATCGCCAGTCCCGGCCGGGCATTCACCTCGATCATCAGCGGCCCGAGGTCCTCATCGATCATCACGTCTACCCCGAGGTAACCCAATCCCGTCATCTCGTGGCAAGTGACGGCGATCTCGAGGATCGCATCCCAGTGCGGAAGCTGCACCCCCACCACCGGCGTCTTCAAATCCGGATGCCTCTCGATGGGGTGGCCGTGATGTACGGCACGCACCGTACGTCCCGTTGCTAGGTCGATCCCGATCCCGATCGCTCCCTGATGCAGGTTCGCCCGGCCGTCCGACTCCCGCGTCGCGGCGCGGAGCATGGCCATAACGGGATAGCCGCGCAGCATCACCACGCGGATGTCGGGGGCTCCTTGGAAGCTGATCTCGGTGAGGACTTTGGCCGGGTGGACGCGATATTCGATGAGGGCAACGTCGCGTCTGCCACCGAGGCTGAAGAGGCCGGCGAGGATGTTCGAGCAGTGGTGCTTCAGTTCATCGAGGCTGAGGCGGTTGCCGCTTGGCTTGATGAACCATTTTCCCTCGCGGGCGACGATCACGACGACCCCCTTCCCGCCCGATCCACGGGCCGGCTTGATCACGAAAGACTCGCGGTCCTTTAGGAAGCGGTCGAGTACCGCGGTATCGTGCGGGCTGCCGACTACCCCGTAGGTCTCCGGCACCGCCATCTCGTGCTCCATCGCGAGCTGCTTCGTGCGCAGCTTGTTGTCGACCAGATCGTAGAGCCGGCGCGGATTGTTCGGCAGCAGGAAGCGGGCGTTGCGCATGTTAATGCCCACCACCCCCATGGCCCGGAGTTCGCCGGGCGTCCGGATCCAGCGATGCCACCAGCGTTTCATCATGCCTCCTTGAAGTCGCGGAAGCGGAAGAGTTCCGACAAGCGATACCCCGTGTAACGCCCGATCAAAATGATGAGCGCCAGCAGCACCAGCAGCAATTCCGGAAAGTAGAAGGCGAGGTACTTCACCTGCCGGATGCTCATGAAGGCGAAGGCGATCACCGCGACGATGAGCGAGCCGCCCACTTGCATCAGCGCGCTACGCTTGCCTTCCTCTTCCCAGATCAGCGACATGCGCTCGATGGTCCATGCGAGGATGATCATCGGGAAGAGCGTGATGCGGAGACCGCCCGGCAGGCCAAGACGGAAGCTCACCACGCTGAGTATCATCATCAGCAAAGTGACGATCACCACACAGGCTGCGACGCGGGGCACGACCAGCATGTTCAAGCGGGACAGAAGGAAGCGGAACCATAGGCCGGCCGCCACGATCACCGTGAACATGATCAGGCCGCTCTCCAATTCCATCTCCAGCAGCGCGAGCGCGAGCAGCACCGGCATGAAGGTGCCGAGCGTCGCGATCCCGACCAGATTCCGCATCACCACCACCACGAAGGCCCCGAGCGGGATCAGCACCACGTAGCGGAAGACATCGCGCTCGGAGGCTGGCAGGCCGAAGATGGTTGAGACTAGGAGCGGCGAGTTCCGCAAGTTCGCGAGTTCGGTCGGGCGGATGAAGTCGCGGGTGACGGTAAAGGAGAGCTGCGAAGCATCGCCCCCGGTAACTTCGAACAAGGCGGCACCTCCGCGATGCCAGACGAAGATTTTTGCGGGGTCGAGCGTGGCCGCCGGATCATCCGGATCCCGGACTTTCCAATAGGCTCCGTCGTAGTATTCCACGAGCCGGGTCGGTTGCTGGCCGCCGCGTGCCTCCTCAAGCCTCACCCCGTAGGCGACGTTGCCGAGAGCCACGGCACGCTCGATGGCCAGGTGACATT
>CAMLOZ010000188.1 GCA_946481625.1 uncultured Haloferula sp.
CCGCTCGGTCAGACGATCCAAACCTTTCCGGTCGGGACTTGGGCGGCAGAATTCGGGCTCGCGCAGCAGGCCGACCTAGCCTCGATCGAATGGATATATGACCTCGCCGGCGAGTCTGATAATCCCCTGTCCAGCGACGACGGCTTGGCCGGGATCCGTCGGGAGATCGACCGCACGGGTGTCGCGGTCCACTCGCTTTGTGCCGACTGGTTCATGGATTTTCCGCTGTTGCGCTGCACAGCAGCCGAGCGGGCGGACCGTCTGGATCGATTTCGCTGGCTGCTTGGCCGCTGCGAGATGCTCGGCGTGCAACGGGTTGTCCTTCCGTTCGTGGACGCCTCGGCGATTCGCGATGAGTTGGAGCGCGAGCAGGTGGCGGGTTTTTGTCGTGAGGTCTTGCCGCTGTTGGAGCGCCACCAACTGGAGTTGCATTTGGAGACGGCCTTGGGGCCGGCGGATTTCGCCGCGTTGCTCGCGCAGGTCGTTCATCCGTTGGTGGGAGTGAATTACGATTCCGGCAACAGCGCGTCGCTCGGCCACGATCCCCGCGCGGAGTTTGCGGCCTACGGTAATCGCATTGGCAGTATCCACATCAAGGATCGGAAGCGCGGCGCCGGCACCGTGTCGCTTGGCACCGGCGACACGGACTTTCCCTCGGTTTTCAGTTGGATTAAGGCACGGAAATTTCCCCATCCCCTCATCATGCAGGTAGCGCGGGGCGAAGCAGGCCGGGAGCTGGAGCATGCGCAAGCGAACCGCGCATGGATCCTAGCCAGGGTGTAACATGGAACTCGGACTTACGGGGCGCGTTGTTTTTGTTGCCGGGTCCTCCCGTGGAATCGGCCGCGGGATCGCGGCGCGTTTTCTCGCGGAGGGTGCCCGTGTGGTGGTAACGGGGCGGGATCCGGCGGCGTTGGCCGCGACCGCGGCGGAATTTGCCGGGCCGCAAAGCGCTGACCGGGTGCTGATGGTGGGAGGCGATCTGACGACGCGAGCCGGCATTGCCGCGGCGTTGATGGAGGTCGAAAAGCACTGGCGGTTTCCCGACGTGGTGATTGCCAACATTGGCAGCGGCTCTTCGCGGCCGGGGTGGGAAGTGGAATCGGCGGAATGGGAGCGGCTGTTTGCGGTAAATTTCTGGAGCGCCGTTTATCTGGCGGAGGCCACGCTGCCGCGGCTGGTGGCTGCCCGTTCCGGCAGCATTGTTTTCATCAGCTCGATTGTGGGGCTGGAGGCGGTCAATGCGCCGCTGCCTTACAGCGCGGCGAAAGCTGCGCTAATCAATTACAGCAAGAACCTTAGTCGCGACGTGGCCCGGCATGGCGTGCAGGTGAACTGCATTGCCCCCGGCAATATCCATTTCCCAGGTGGCAGTTGGGACCGAAAACTCCAGCAGGATGCCGGTAAAGTGGACGCGTACCTCGCCGCCGAGGTGCCCTTGGCGCGCTTCGGCCGTCCGGAGGAAATCGGCGCACTGGCGACATTCCTTTGTTCGCCAATTTCTGGATTTGTCACTGGGGCGTGCCTCGTGGCGGATGGGGGCCAGACGCGATCACTATGACCAAAATACAACACGACCTCACCGGCCAAGTGGCGGTGATCACCGGTGGAACCGGTTTGCTCGGATTGGAGCACGCCGCCGCCATCGCGGCGGCAGGTGGCACGCCGGTGCTGCTCGATATTCGCAAGGGTGATGATGCGGCAGCGCGGATCGCCGCGGAATGGGGGGTGCCGTGCCGGGCCTTTCGGACTGACATCACGCGCCCGGCCGACGTGCAACGAGTTAGCCAAGCGATCCTCGCTCGCTATGGGCGGGTCAACATTCTCATCAACAATGCCGCCAACAACCCGAAGTTTGAGGGCAGCATAGGCAAGGAGTTCAGCCGTCTGGAGAACTTTCCACTCAAGGTTTGGCAGGACGACTTGGCGGTCGGCCTGACAGGCTCTTTTCTATGTGCCCAAGTATTCGGCAGCGAGATGGCCCGGAGTGGGGGCGGGGTGATTCTGAACATTGCCTCCGACCTAGGAGTCATCGCCCCGGATCAGCGTATCTACCGCCGCAGAGGATTACAGGCTGAACGGCAACCGGTGAAACCGGTGACCTACTCGGTGGTGAAGACCGGGCTGATTGGTTTGACGCGTTATCTGGCGACCTACTGGGCGGACGCGGGCGTGCGGGTCAACGCACTATCCCCGGGCGGGGTCTACAACCAACAGGATGCCGCGTTTGTACGGCGGCTGACCCGCCTCATCCCGATGGGCCGGATGGCCCGACGGGATGAGTATAGGTCTGCCGTGACGTTCCTGTGCTCAAGCGCATCTTCCTATATGACCGGACAGAATTTAATCATCGATGGCGGGAGGACGTGCTGGTGAATACGGCGGCCTCATCCCTCTTTAACCTTTCGGGGAAAACGGTGTTGCTCACTGGCGCGGCCGGATTTCTCGGTCGCACCATGGCGGAGACCCTGCTGACGAACGGAGCGACGGTCATCGCTCTTGGTCGGTCAGAGCGGCTGCAATCTCTGACCGAGGAGTGGAATGCGCGGCACGGCCAGGGGCGTGCCTACACCTACTTTGTCGACATGTACGACCTTACCGCGCTGGGCGCGGTGATGGACCGCATTCTGGAGCAGCACCCGTTCATCGAGGTGCTTGTCAACAACGCGCACGAACTGGGCCCGAAGACCGGCTTCAACACAGCGGCTGGCAGCTTGGAAAACGCCGATTTCAAACAGTGGCAGGACCACCTGATGGCGGGAGTTTACTGGCCATCGCTGCTGGTCCAAAAGCTCGGTCCCGGCATGAAGGAGCACCGGCGCGGCAGCATCATCAACATCTCGACAATGTATGCGGTCGTGGCGCCCAACCCGGAGCTCTATGCCGGCACGACGTTCATCAATCCACCGGGATATTCCGTTTCCAAAGCGGCCATGCTCGCATTCACGCGCTATGTCGCCTCGTTCTGGGGGCCGCATGGAATTCGCGCGAACTCCATCCTCCCGGGCCCCATTTCCAACACGGAGGATACCACCGGGAACAGCGTCGCCAAAGACGATCCGTTCGTCGAGCGGCTCAAGGTCCGCACGTGTCTGCGGCGGATCGGCAAGCCCATCGACCTGAGTGGTCCACTCCTTTTCCTCGCGTCGGACGCATCACAATTTGTCACGGGGCAGGGCCTCTCGGTCGATGGCGGCTGGACCATCACCTGATCGGCACGGCATCATGAGAATCATCTTCGTTTCGCTGGCGGCCAACCAAACCGACTTTTTCTTGGTCCTATCGCGCACGTTTCAAGACATGGGCCACGCATGTGAGCTGATCCTGTTCCACGAGCGGAGTATGGACTTGGCAAAAGCGGCGGGTATCAGGGCGCACAATGCGTTTGCGAGCATGCCGCGTCGGGAGTCTGTGGCCCTCGGGTCGGCGGAGCTTCACCTACGCGAGCGAGTTGGGGCGCGGCTGCCGATGTTGCTCAGCCATGAGCGAGAGAGCTTTGAGGTCGATGACACGGCGAAGCTCAAGCGGAAATTGTCCCGCTATTTGCGCGGGCTCGATGCGTTGCTGGATCAATTGGCGGCGGAAGCTGGCGCGCCCTTGGTGGTTGTGCAGGAGCTAGGTGGTTTTGCCTCCAACCTCGCGGTGTTCCACGCGGCGCGCGCCCGTGCTATCCCTCACTATTTCCTGGAGCCGTCGATTTTCCGCGGGCGCTTCTTCGCGGTGCGCGATGGCTATGGTGCCCCGGTCATTCCGGTCGCCGGACAGGCCGCGAGCGACGTGTTGCGACACTATATCGACGAGACGATCAGTAGCCGCCGCATCCTAATTCCGCTTAAAGACAAAGGCCACTACCGCGCCGCCTGGGCCAAGGTGCTTGACCGGCGCAATCTCCTCCGGCTGGGGCAGAAGCTCCGAGACTCTTATCTTTTGGGGCTGGAGGAGGAATTCAGTCATCCTCTCCAGCACGCCCGGCGTCACGCGAAGATGGTGCTTCGCTCCCGGGCCCTGGCCCGCTTGTATTCCGCCCTGCCCGCAGACCGACCTTTTGTCTATTTTCCTCTGCATGTGCCGTGGGATGTGTCGTTGACGCTGCGCACGCCCGAGCACTTGGACCAGATGGCTCTGCTCGACTATGTGGCCCGAGCGCTGCCTGCGACCCATGTGCTATGCATCAAGGAACATCCCGCGCTGGTGGGGGCGAGCGTGGTGTCCGAAGTCCGGCGCCTGTTGAGGCGCCAAGACAACGTGCGCCTGCTGCCGGCGTCGTTGAACAGCTTCGACATCATCCGTCGGGCCTCCGCCGTGCTGACGATCAACTCCAAGGCAGGGGCGGAGGCGCTCATGTTAGGCAAACCAGTCGTTTGCTTTGGCGACGCATTCTATCGCCGCGCCGTCGGAGTGCATGCGGTCGACGATCTGCGCCAGCTCCCTGCGGTGCTCGATGCGGCGATCGTGAGCCCGGAGCCGGACCGGGAAAAGGTTCTCGATTTTTTCCAAGCGGCGTGGGCCCGGTCGGGGCCGGGTGAACTTTACGATGAGTCACCCGAAAACCTCCGGCAATTCGCCGAATCGCTGCTGGCGCAAATGGAGAGGAGGGGGGAGTGATCGACGACCTAGTTTCGATTGTTATGCCGGCTTACAATGCGGGGGCCACGATCGAGCGCTCGATCGCCTCGGTACAGGGGCAGGACTACCGCCAGTGGGAACTCTTGGTGGTGGATGACTGCTCGCGCGACAACACGGGGGAAGTCGTGGGCCTCCTAGCTGCACAGGATGCCCGCGTCAGATACATCCGGCAGGAACGAAACAGCGGCTCGGGAGCCGCGAGGGCGCGCGCCTTAAAAGAGGCACGCGGTCGTTACCTTGCATTCCTAGACTCAGATGATCTTTGGCTCCCGGGCAAGTTGACGCGGCAGTTGCAATATCTGTCCCAGCAGCGGGGCGGATTTTGCTTCACGTCTTACCGGCGCTTTAGTGACGACCCGGCCACGCCCGGTCGCAAGATTTCAGTGCCCGCGCAGCTCGCCTACCGCGAAGCGCTGGGCAACACGGCCATAGCTACGTCGACGGTGTTGCTGGACCGGACGCGCGTGGCCCGGGTCGAGATTCGTGACGTATATCATGACGACCTAGTCTTGTGGCTTTCGATCATGAGGCAGGACGTGGTGGCGCTTGGGCTGGACGAGGACTGGGTGCGCTATCGCGTAGCGCGCGGATCTAAATCGCACAACCGCATGCGGATGGCGCGCATGGTCTGGCGCACCTACCGGGATGTCGAAGGAATGGGGATCGCCCAAAGCGCGTGGTGTTTTGTCCAGTACGCCACCCGGGCTTGGTTGAAACATGCGCGCTTCTGACTCCAGCGGATCACCGGTGCGAGGTGCCCGCGTCCTCATCACGGGTGCGAATGGCTTTCTCGGCGCGCACCTCGCGGAGCATCTGGCCCGGCAAGGACACCGGCTGGTGCTCGCAGTGCGTTCTCCGGATACATGCTGGCGGGGATACATCCCGGCTTTTCCGGACGGCGCGGATATCCGTTGGGCCTATGTGGGTGACGCGGGTCCCGAAACCGATTGGGGCCCGGTCTTGCGGGACGTCGGCACCGTTGTGCATCTGGCCGGGCGTGCACACGTGCACCATGGCACGGACGAAGTCGCGTTGCACCGCCGCATCACCATCGATGCCACGGTAGGGCTCGCACGGGCGGCCCAGTTGGCGGGGATCGGCCGCTTTTTCTATCTCAGTTCTATTGGGGCCGTGACCAACAGCACCGATGATCTGGTGGGCTTGCACACCGTGCCGGCACCGCGCACGGTTTACGGCCGTGCCAAGCTGGCGGCCGAGGCGGCGCTGGCGGAAATAGCGGGCAGGGCGGGAATGGAAACGACCCTCATCCGTCCGCCGCTGCTGTACGGACCTGGCCAGCCGGGCAATATGGCGCGGTTGTTCAATATTGTGAGGCGCGGCCTGCCCTTGCCGCTCGGTGCCGTGTGCAACCGTCGATCCTTTCTGTACGTCGGTAACTTCACGGATTTTGTCTCCCATCTCATGGGGCTGCAGCGCCTGCCCCTTGTGGTTATTCCGGCCGATCGGGAGCATTGGTCGACGCCTGCCTTGATCGATGCGATTGCCACTGGCCAGGGAAAATCCGCGCGATTGCTGCCGGTTCCCCTGTCGTGGCTGCGACTGGCGATGCGCTTGCGACGGATGCAGGGATTGGCGCCGTTGGTTGAATCGCTGGCCGTGGATGTCGACGGCCTGGCCCGGGAGACGGGCTGGCGGGCGCCGCATACTGGGGTGGAGGCGCTCGCCCTCACCGCGCGCGCGTTAAGCCGGTCTGGTCCGCCCCTTGCCGTGGGCCGAACTCCATGACTGCCGTCGCCGATATCCTGCCTGTGGTTCAGCCAGCAGTGGCCGTGATCGCCGGAGTGGCGGTCCTGGGGATATTTGCCCCGGCGATCCTGCGGCGCTTCGAATTGATTGATCGGCCGAACGCCCGGTCCAGTCACACACACACGCCCGCACGGGGCGGCGGTTTGATCATTATTGCCGGGGCGCTGGCGCTGGCAGTTTGGGCCAGTATTCCGCCCCTGCCGTTGAAGATATGTCTGGCAGCGCTGCTCGTGGCCGGGATTTCTTTTGCGGACGACGTGAAGGGCATGCCGGCGCGGCTGCGTTTTGCTGTGCACTTGTTGGGCGCGGCGCTGGTCGCGATGGAGGTCGATGGGCTGGGCGGCTCCGACATGCGAGGCATCGTGTATGGGCTGGCGGTCGTGGTAGGGGTGGAAGGTTATGTGAACGCCTTTAATTTCATGGACAACATGAATGGCCTCTGCACCGTCTTGGGCGTGATCGGGGCGGCGGGCTTCGGCTTGAGCGCCGCTCTGCACGGGCAATACCTGGTGGCGGCGCTGGCTATGTTGACCAGCGGTGCTTTGCTG
>CAMLOZ010000189.1 GCA_946481625.1 uncultured Haloferula sp.
CGCGATGTCGGGATTGCCCGCCACTGCCACCGCGCTGATGTCCCACGCGATCTGGTCCACCGGCACCTGCACCCGATATACCCGGTACGGCGCGCCGCTCACCGCGACGTTCGAGACGGTGCCATTGTAGGCCATGTCGCTCACGAACTGGATCCGCGAATCCAATCCGATCGACTCGCCCGCCGGAGCGACGATGCTCGCATACCAGGTGCTGCCCGTGCTGCCGATCACCGGCGGCACCGCCAGCATGCGCCCGGCCTGCTTCCGGCTGTAGTTGTTGCTGTGGTTGTGGAAGGGCAGCTTGTTCGAGCGTAGGGCGATCTCCCGCGTGCTACCCCCGAGCCACAGGCTCCACCCGGGGATCCCGCCCGGCAGCACCGATTTGTAGAAGCGGATGCCTTCCGGCGGCATCGGCGCGGCAGGGGCATCCTGCGCGCTGACCGCTTCGCCGATGTCGTATTGCCCGTTCGAGTTCGCATCCGTGAAGGGCAGCGTCCCGAGGTCGTGCACGTAGGGTTTGCCGCTGACGATGCTCCATTGCGCGCCTTCCGTGGCGAAGACCATCAGGTTCCATTCCTCGCTCGCCGCGAACTGGTCGTCGCGCAGAACGAGCCCGTCCGATCCGGTCTGCACCGAGCTATGGGTCGAGCTTGAAGTCGTCGGCAACGCCGTCTTCGAAAGATACAGCGCGGCCTCGCCCGATGCCACCGTGAGACGCGTGCGCCAGCCGCCGAGGTCGCTCGATTGCGTCGTCACCTTGAAGTAGTGGCGGCCCGCCCGCGTGTTGGTGTTCGAGAAAACCGCCGTGCCCGCCTCGGCGGTGCCCGGATCCCAGCTCAGCGTGGTAACCACCGGCTGCCAGTCGTCGAGTGTCACCGTCGTGGCGGTGTAGTTCACCCGGAAGGATCCGCGGTCGTTCGAGAGCGTGTAGCGCGAACCGTTCGGCAAGCCGGTGAAAGTCCCGCTCAGGCTTCCGCCCTGCAAGATCGTGAAGGTGCTCGTGCCCGCAACACTGTCGTGGAGGGTTCCCGCGAAGTCCACCTGCAAGCTTCCCGCCACGCTCACCGCACCCGTCGCCGTGATCTTGTCGTAGCTGCTGCCCGCCGAGGTTCCGCCCAGCTCGACCAAGGTCGCTGACCCCGCTTGCAGCGTCAGCGCCCCGTTCACCTGAAGCGAACCCGTCGCTCCCGGAGCCGCGGGCGACACGCTGCCCCCCACGGTCAAAGGACCGGACACCGTGCCCTGCAACCGCATCGCCGCGCCCGCCGCCACGCTCATCCCCGCCGTGGTCGTGATCGTTTGCGAAGTGGAGGAACGCAGCGTGCCCGTCTGCAAGGTCACCATCCCCGCCCCGGCATTCAGGTGCCCCCCGATCGTGAAATCCCCCGTCGGCGCAAGCACCACCGCCCCGCCGTTCGTCGTGATCGACTGGCTGCTCGCGATATGCCGGCCTGCACTCAAGTTCAACGGCAGCGCCCCCCCCGATGCGGAAATCGCCGCAGCGAGCGAAAGGTCTCTAACAGCCACCAGCGACAAGGGGCTCGCCGCACCCGCCGTCTTGGAAAGTGCGGAGCTCACCGTGAGGTCCCCGTTCCCGCCGAAGGCGCTCGCCGCATCGATCACGATCCCGATTCCACCATTCAACTCCGTTTGGATGGTGGACGCCTGCACCGTCGCGATCGCCCCCGAGGGCGTGAATGACTTCGGATTGCTGCCCGAAAAAGTCCCGCCCGAGGTTGCGGCGGTCGAAACGGTAATGTCGGTGGCGGCCTCGGCCCCGAGGGGCACCAGCACGGCGAGGAGCGAAATGGCAAGGCGATTCATGGGCAGGCTGAGGAGGCTGTGCGCGTTCACACCCACGTTTGTCGGACGGAACGCGGATTTCTTGGCGAATACCCTCAATCCCCCGCCGGACGCCACAATTCACTGTCCGATACCACCCAAAGTGGTAGCGCTACGCCATCCCATGCATGTGTCGCATGATGCTGCCCCACTGTCCTCTCGACCTGCCCGCTATTCCGCGTAGGAAAAGCCCTGAAACCCCGTATCTCTTCCGACCATGATGACCCGAGCCTCAATCCTCCTCATCGCCTGCATCACCCCGGTGATTGCCGACGACTGGAAAGCCCCGAAACCCGCCGACAAGGTGGCCGCCGATCACTTCAAGGTGCCCGATGGCCTCGAAGTCACCGTGTGGGCTTCTACTCCCGATCTCTTCAATCCCACCAACATGGATATCGATGCCGCCGGGCGCATCTGGGTTGCGGAGGGCGTGAACTACCGCCGCCACAACGGCCGCCGCCCGGGCGGGGACCGCATCGCCGTGCTCGAGGATACCAATGGCGACGGCAAGGCCGACAAGTCCCACACCTTCGTCCAGGAAACCGGCCTCGTCGCCCCGCTCGGCGTGGCGGTCTTCGACAACGTGGTCGTCGTCTCCCAGCCGCCGGACCTGATCAAGTACACCGACGTCAACCGCGACTTGAAATTCGACCCCGCGGTGGACAAGCGCGAGGTCCTGCTCACCGGCTTCAACGCCCGCAACCACGACCACTCGCTCCACTCCGTGACCGGCGGTCCGGACGGCAAGTGGTACTTCAACAACGGCAACTGCGGCGCCGAGTTCACCGACAAGTCCGGCAGGACCTTCCGCATGGGCGGCGACTACTACAAGGACGGCGGCGGCGATTGGTTCGTCAACTCGCGCGAGCTCATGGGCAAGAAGAGCGACGACGGCTACCTCTGGACCGCCGGCTTCTCCGCCCGCATGAACCCGGACGGCACCAATGCCGAGATCATCGGCCACGGCTACCGCAACAGCTTCGAGCACTGCACCACCTCGCTGGGCGATCTGTTCCAAAACGACAACGACGATCCTCCCGCCTGCCGCACCTCCTACGTGCTGGAGTACGGATCGGCCGGTTACTTCACCCGCGAGGGCCGCTTCTACAGGACCGTGCAGCGCCCGAACCAAAAATGGGAGCGCGTCCACTGGCGGCAGGACGATCCCGGCACCTTCGACGTGGGCGACGTATACGGTGGCGGCTCCCCGACCGGCATCGTCTTCTATGAGAACGGTGCGCTCGGCGCGAAGCACGCGGGCACGCTGCTGAGCTGCGAGGCCGCGCGCAACGTCATCTTCGGCTATCAACCGGAACCGCAGGGCGCAACCTACAAGATGGATCGCAGCGACTGGATGACCAGCAACACCACCGGCGAATTCGTCGGCGCCGACTTCACCGGCAAGGCCGAAAAGGCGAACAGCCAGGGCAATCCCCTCCTCTTCCGTCCCTCCGATGTGGCCGTGGGTGCCGATGGCGCCCTCTACGTGACCGATTGGTTCGACCCCCGCGTGGGCGGCCACGGCGACATGGACGAGTCCTGCTCGGGCACCATCTACCGCGTCGCGCCGAAGGGCTTCAAGCCGGTCAACCCGAAGGTGGATCTCGCCACCGTGGAAGGCTGCCTCACCGCGCTCAAGAGCCCCGCGATCAACGTCCGCTGGACCGGCTTCCAAGCCCTCAAGGCCAAGGGCGACGAGGCACTCGACGCGGTGCTTGCCGTGACCAAGGACAAGGACCCATGGATCGCATCCCGCGGCATCTGGCTGCTCGCCAATCTCGGCCCGAAGGGCGAGGAAGCCTGCAAGGGATTCCTCGCTTCCCCGGATACCCGCCAGCGTCTCGTCGCCTATCGCGCTCTCAAGCGTGCGGGCAAGGACATCCTTCCGATCGCGGAAAAGCTTGCTTCCGACCCCGTCGCCGCCGTGCGGCGCGACGTGGCCCTCTCGCTGCGCGGCCTGCCCGCGGAGAAGAGCGCGCCGCTCCTGATCGCGATCGCCAAGGGCTGGGACGGCAAGGATAAGAACTACCTCGAATCCATCGGCCTCGCCGCGGAGAATCAGGAGAATGACGTCTGGAATGCCATGAAGGCCGCCCTCGCCCCCGGCGGGCCGAAATCGTGGAGCGACGCCTTCGCCAAGCTGACATGGCGTCTCTGGCCCTCCACCGCCGTCGCCGACCTGAAGGCCCGCGCGCTCGATATCTCGCTCAGCCCGGATGCCCGGAGCTTCGCCTGCGAGTCGCTGTCGTTCATCGATGACAGGGCCGCTGCCGACGCCCTTTTCGAGGTCGCCTCCGGTCCCAATTCCTCCGTGAAGGACGCCGCCGTCGGCTGGCTCTTCATGCGCGGCACCGGTGCATGGGCGAAGTTCGGCCTGCAAGACGAACTCAGGAAGCGCAACATCTACGATCCGGAGAAAATCCAGCTTCAGGAGGCCATCTTCCCCGGCAAGCCGGACAAGACGAACTTCACCACCGCCGACGTGATGAAACTCAAGGGCGATGCCTCCAAGGGCAAGGCGGTGGCCGCACGCTGCATCATGTGCCACCAGATCGATGGCAATGGTCCCGCCTATGGTCCCGAACTGAAGGGTTGGGTTTCCCGTCAAGGTGCGGAGATGGCCGTCCGCGCCATCGTCGATCCCTCCGCGGAAATCGCGCACGGCTTCGACGGCACCGCGATCCAGCTCAAGGATAACCGCTGGATCGACGGGCTCGTCCGCTCGAACGGCGACCCGGTCGTCGTCACCTCGCAGGGCGGCATCACGCAGATGGTTCCCAAGAACCGCATCCAGGAAATGCGCGGCCTGGGCCGCTCGCTCATGCTGAATGCCGACCAACTCGGTATGTCGGCGCAGGATGTGGCCGATGCCGTCGAGTGGCTGAAGACCTACAAGTAAGCCGTCGCGATTCCCTCATCCACCCCGGCCCGGCTCACCGCCGCGCCGGGGTTTTCATTTCCCGGCTGAACAGTCCGGCGGCTAGCTCTTCTCCTCGCCGAGGAACTTGTAGACGAAGGCACCGATCGCCGCGCCGACCACCGGGGCGACCCAGAACAGCCAAAGCTGTTGCAGGGCCCAACCACCGGCGAAGACCGCCGTCGCGGTGCTACGAGCGGGGTTCACCGAGGTGTTCGTCACCGGGATGCTGATCAGGTGGATCAAGGTCAATCCCAACCCGATGGCGATCGGAGCGAGGCCCTGCGGGGCGCGCTTGTCCGTCGCCCCCAGGATGATCAGCAGGAACATCATCGTCATCACCACCTCCGTGACGAAGCAGGCAACGAGCGAATACTTGTCCGGCGAGTGCGCTTCGTAGCCGTTCGAAGCGAATCCCGCGGTCACCTCGAATCCCGCCTTCCCGGAAGCGATCAAGTAAAGGATCACCGCGCCCGCAATGCCGCCGGCCACTTGGGCCCCGATGTAGGGCAGCAGCTTCGAGGACGGAAAACGCCCGCCCAACCACAGGCCCACGGATACCGCCGGGTTCAGGTGGCAGCCCGAAATGTGGCCGATGGCATAGGCCATCGTGAGCACCGTGAGACCGAACGCCAGCGACACGCCGACGAAGCCGATCCCCAGTCCGGGATAGCCGGCCGCGATCACCGCGCTGCCGCACCCGCCCAGAACCAGCCAAAAGGTCCCGAAAAATTCAGCTACATATGATTTCATGATAGTATCCCGTGTTGGTGTTGTTGTCTCCGGAGGGGTGGGCAGCTTGCGGGGAAGCACTTGGCAGCGAGCGGAAGCCCCTCGCCTTCAATCGTTCTCCACCATCGGCGCCTATAGCACCCCGCAAAAATGCGGACAAGGAGAATCCTAAGAGGACCGGTTAGGAAATCGTCACGACCGCAAGACAGACGCGCGGCCTGTATCTTTTGGTTAGATGGTTACAATGGTGTCGTGCCCCGGAAGCGCGGAACCTCTGGGCGCTGACGGGCACTGTATCCTGCGAGTTGTCGAGGGCACCGGAGCGTACCGCCCTACTTCTCCTCGAGCGCGTGCACGCTCACCTCGTGCTGCTGGCAGAGCTTGAAGACCGTTTCCCGCTCCAGCAACAGGGTCTTGCGGGCCTCGACCGTGACCGATTTCACACCGGCGGCGACGCAAGCCTCGATCGTGTGCGGACCGATCACCGGCACGTCGAAGCGGAAGTCCTGATCCGGCTTGGAAACCTTCACCAGCATCACGTCTTTCCCGCGTCCGAGCTCCCCGCCGCGCTTGATGCAGGCATTCGTGCCCTCGAAGGCCTCCACCGCCAGCACGGTGCCGTGGCGAACCACCACTGTCTGGCCGATGTCGAGCCTGCTGGTTTCCTTCGCCATCCGGAAGCCGAACTCCGCGTCCTCAAGCTGGCGCTTCTTCATCGCCGGCCCGCAAACGGCCCCCGGCTCCGGCAGCAGGTCTTCCAGGAAAGTCGTCGCGGGCAGGAGGTGGATCTGATCCTTCTGCAGTTCATCCGCGATTCCGCCGAAAAGCGACTCCGCGTTGCGCTCCTTCAGCCGCGCCAGCAGCATCAGGGTCCGCAGGTCCGGCCGCAGATCGAAAAGATTCTTCGGCGCGATCTGGCCGACCATGATCGCCTCCCTGGCCTTCTGTGCCTTGAAGAACTTGATCATCTTCCCGAGCTGGCCCACCCGGAACCACGCCGAGGCATCGACCAATTCCAAGAACTCCGGCGAGGTCTCGCCTTCAAAGGCCGCCGCCACCAGCCGCACGTCCGGCGACTTCGAGCGGGCCGCACGGGCGAAAGTCTCCGGGTAAACGCCGTTGCCCGCGATGATGCCGATGGTCCTTGGTTCCGCCATGCCTTGATCACGACGGGGATGGAACGGTCCGCCGTCCCTCGCCGGTGGCGGAATCCTCGCGAGCACCGCCATGCCCGGCTAGCCGAAAAAGAGCGCCATGACGAAATCGGCGAATCCGCCGCGGCCTTAGAGGACCTTCTGCACGGTGAAATCCGCGTGGACATTCGAATTCCGGTCTACCACCCGCACGCGGAACTCCTCTCCGGCATCATACTCCATGTCGAGATTCGTGCCGTTCACATACTCCGCCTCGCCGGACTGTTTCGGCGC
>CAMLOZ010000190.1 GCA_946481625.1 uncultured Haloferula sp.
CAGCTCCATGCGCTTGGCGCGATGGGCGGCCAGGCCGAGGTCGGCAAGGACGAGGCCGAGGGTCCGCTTGATCTGCTCGGCACGCACGAGGCCGTAGTCGCTATCGACGAGCTTGCGGAGGACTTCCGCCGAACGGGTCTCGAGAGTGATCTCCTTCTCGAAGTCCTCCTCGAAACCGACCAGGCGGCCCTTCTGCCAAAGGAGGAGCGCGTAGCGGTACTGGGCGAGATGATCCGCGGAATCCGCGACGGCGAGGCCCTCGATCAGCTGCAGGCCCTCGTCCATCAACTGGTGCGCCTGGCTGAGATTGCCGCGGTCGCGCACGATCCCGGACATCAGGTAGCGCTGTGCGGCGAGACGGGAGCGGACCTCCGTGCTTTCCGGGCGCTGCACGAGAAGTTCCTCCAGCAATTTCACCGCGGCGCGAGACATCGACTCCGCACCCGCGACATCCGCGGACTCCATCGCCGCTTCCGCCATGGCCCCGTAGCAGCCGGCGAGTTCGAGGCGGAGATCGAGATTGGACGGGTCTTCCTTGAGGAGGGCGAGGAGAGCATCCGCAGCCATCGAGCGGGCCTCCCGCGCATCGCCCATCTGGCCGATGCCATCGAGGATCGTGGCGGACGACAGATAGCAGGAGGCGAGTTCGGAACGCAGGATGACATGGTCGGGGCGCTGGTCGACGAGGTCGTTGAGGACCTTGGTCGCTCGCTGCAAGCGCTCGTAGGCTTCGTTGTCCCGGCCGGTGGCGGCCATCAGGCGGGATTCGTTGATGTCAAGGATCGCGATCAGTTCCTGCACGCGGTCGGCATCGACTTCCGCCTGCGGCACGGCTTCGAGCGCCTTGCGGGCGATGGCGAAGGCGGAGGGAGCGGTCTCGTCGTTGCGGTCCTGCAGGAGGAGCGCGAGGAGGAGGCGGTCGGTGGCGAGGCGGAGCTCGAGGTCGGGGCCGGAAGGGAGATCGGAGGCGGAGCCGAGGGCTTCTTCCAGGCGCTCCGCGGCCAGCTTGGGCTCGCCCTTGGCAAGGGACACCTCCGCCAGTTGGAGGCGGGCGCGGGCGCGCTCTTCTTTCAGCTCGGGGATCTCGGCATTGCGGATGATGAAGTCCTGGAAATAGCCTTCGAGGCGTTTGAGGCGGACTTCGCGGCCATCGAGGGGCGGAAGCTTCCGGTGCCCCTTCTCCATCGCCCAGGTGAAAAGATGATCCGCGGTGGCTTGGGAGGCTTCGAGGCGGGCAAGCCAGCGGTCCTTTTCGTACTGCAGTTCACGGCGCTCGGCTTCGGAAGCTTTCTTCGTGGCGGCGAGATCGGTCTCGGTGGCGGCGCGTGCGCTCCCCGCTTCGGCGAGCAGTTTCTCCAACCGCTGGATATCGCCCTGCCGTCCCGCTTCCTCCGCGGAGACCTCCGAGCGCTTCATCTGGTAGAGGATCGAGAGGATGGCGACTCCCCCGGCGAGGATCCCCGCGGCGACATTCGCGCGCCAGGCGCTGCGGCGGACACGACGGTGCTGGTCGAGGAGGGCATCGCGTTGCTGCTCGGCGGCGAGATCGTTATCGGCGGCGTGGAAGAGAGCGAGCGCCGCACCGGCATTGGCGGGCCTGATCGAACCATCGAGCGAGAGGCAGCGGTCGATGATGCCGCGATACGATTTCTCCAGCGGGTTCGCCGGGGCATCCGGCCACACGACTTCGGGCTTGGCCTCGACCGACTTCGCGACGCTTTTCAGGTTCGCGGCGATGCCGTCGCGGCGGGTCTTCCCCGACTCCGGGGCAACCTGATCGAAGGTCGAGGTGCAGCGCGGGAAGGCACCAGTAAGCAGGCGGAAGGCGAGCACACCGAAAGCGAAGAGATCCCAGCGGTAACCTTTCTCCCGCAGGAAGCCCTCGGAATCGCGGAGCTGGTCGGGAGGCTGGTAGAGGACCGCGTCGGTATATTCGAGATTGGCGATGCCGGGCATGTTGCCGAGCGCCCAATCGGTGAGCACCACCTTGCCGCCGTCGTCGAAGAACACGTTGCCGGGCTTGAGGTTGCCGTGGGCGACCTGCCGGTCATGGAGCGCGGCGAGGGCGCGCAGGATTTCGAGGACCACGGACCACGAATTCTCGCCGGGGAAGCGGTCGAGGCGATGCTGGAGCGAGCGGGGCACCCAGGTGTCCTCAACTTCGTCGCCGAGGAATTTCGTGATACGGATGATCTGCTTGCCGCGGTAGTCGGCCGCCCGCTCGGGCAAAACGCCCTCCGGCCAAGCGGGTTCCTCCAGCCGGAGGGCCATCTCCTCCAGCAGGGCGCGGTTCACCGCCGAGGGGTCCAGCACCTTCACCGCGACCATCTCGTCCGAGGCGTCGCGGGCGCGATAAACGCGCCCGCAGGCACCGGCCCCGACCGGGCCGAAAACCTCGAGAGAATTCACTTCGGGGGGCTGCATGCCAACAGGATGCAACACGCTCCCCGGCTCGCCAATCCTTCAATTTCCCCGAAAATTCGTTTCGCTGCGATGAAACATTTCTCACGGGTTCCGGCGTAAGACCTGATCGAAAACGCCTTCCATCCATGAAAATCCGTTGCCCCGGCAATCCGCTCGACCGCTATTCCTCCCGCCGCGAGTTCCTCCACGTTGGCCTGGTCGGCGGGCTGGGACTGACCCTGTCCCAGTTCCTGCGCCAGCAGGCGAAGGGCGACCAGAAATTCTACGAGACCCGCGAGGGCGTGGCAAAGGGGATCATCCACATCTTCCTGCCCGGGGGGATCGCGCACCAGGAATCCTTCGACCCGAAGCCCTTCGCGCCAGCCGAATACCGAGGGCCCTTCGGCGCGATCGACACGAAGATCCCGGGTGTGCAATTCGGCGAGAAGATGAAGGAGTTGGCGCAGCTTGCCGACAAGATGACCATCATCCGCTCGATGTCGCACGGCGAGGCGGCGCACGAGCGCGGCACGCACAACATGTTCACGGGCTACCGCCCCTCCCCCGCGCTGGAGTATCCGTCCTACGGCTCGGTGATCTCGCACGAGCTGGGGTCGAAGAACAACCTGCCGCCGTATGTGTGCGTGCCCTCGGTGCCGAACGAGTTTGCGAACTCCGGCTACCTTTCCTCCGCCTACGGCCCCTTCGCGCTGGGCTCGGATCCTTCCAACAAGAACTTCCAAGTCCGCGACCTGAACCTGCCGAACGGCTGCGACGAGTTCCGCTTCTCCCGCCGCCGCTCGCTGCTGGAGACGGTGGACTCGCACTTCCGAGCGCTGGAGAAGTCCGACGCGATCGACGCCATGGACGCCTTCTACCAGCATGCCTACAAGCTGATCTCCTCGGAATCGGCGCGCGAGGCCTTCAACCTGAAGGCCGAGCCGGATGCGCTGAAGGATGAATACGGCCGCAACGAAGCGGGCCAGCGGATGCTGCTCGCCCGCCGCTTGATCGAGGCGGGCACGCGCTTCGTCTCGCTGACGGTCGGCGGCTGGGACCACCACGACAACATCAAGGGCCAGATCGAGAACCAGCTCCCTCCGGTGGACAAGGCGATCGCGGCGCTGATCCGCGATCTGGAACGCCGCGGGATGCTCGATTCAACGCTGGTGATGGTGACTTCCGAATTCGGCCGCACGCCGAAGATCAACACGACGGGCGGTCGTGACCACTGGCCGAATGTCTTCTCGGTGATGATGGCCGGCGGCGGCTTCAAGCAGGGCTACGTGCACGGTTCCTCCGATGCGCTCGGCGGCGGGGTGGATACCGATGGCGTGACCGTGGAAGATCTCTCGACGACAATCTACAACCAGATCGGCATCACCAGCGACAAGGAGCTGATGGCTCCGGGGGGAAGGCCGATCGAGATCGTCGATGGCGGGCACGTGCTGGATGCCTTGCTGGCGAAGAAAGCCTGAGAAGGAATGCCGAATTCCGAATTTCCGAATGTCGAATGAAGTGTCTTAGTGCGGCAACCTGGGGGCTCTTGGGTGGAACGGCATTGGCCGGGTTCACGCCGACGCTCAATCTCATCGAACCCCGCGGCGGACAGCGCGGGGTGGAGATGGACATGCATTTCTACGGCGAGCGGCTGGACGGGATCCAGGAACTGCTGGCTTACCAACCGGGGATCGAGGTGCGGTCCTTCGCAGTGGAGAATGACAAGCACGCCTCGGCCAAAATCTTCATCAAGCCCGATGCCCCGCTAGGCGAACACGGGCTGCGGGTGCGGACCACCGGCGGCGTGAGCTTCCTGCGATCCTTCTTCGTCGGGCAGTTCCCGGTCGTGAACGAGGCGGACCCGAACGACAAGCCGGAGGAAGCGCAGCGGATCGAGCTGAACACGACGGTGCAGGGCACCGCCAAGCAGGAGGATGCGGACTACTATGTGTGCAGTTTGAAGAAGGGCCAGCGCTTCACCGCGGAGGTGGAGGCGATGCGGCTGGGGCGGACGATGTTCGACGCCTATGTCGCGATCGTGGATCCGAAGGGCTTCGAGATCGCCTCCTGCGACGATGCCGCGCTGCTGCGCACCGACCCGTTCGTCTCGACGATCATCCCGGAGGACGGCGACTACCGCGTGCTGGTACGGGAAGCGGCGTACGAGGGGAACGACAACTGCGAGTATCGCGTGAACATCGGGACTTTCCCGCGGCCGAAGGCGGTCTTCCCGACGGGCGCGAAGCCGAGCGAGACGGTCGAGTTCAAGTTCATCGGGGATCCGGCGGGGGACTTCACGGAGACGGTGACGATCCCGGCGGATGCCCAGGGTAAATTCGCGCTCTTTCCTTCTCGCGATGGCGTGCATGCTCCCTCGCCGCACTGGATCAAGGTCTCGCCGCTGGCTTCCGCCGCGGAGACGGAGCCGAACCCGAATACCAAGCAATCGAGCAAGCTGCCGGACCTGCCGGCGGCGGGCCACGGGATCATCGGCGAGGAGCGCGATGCCGATTTCTATTCATTCAAGGCGGCGAAGGGCGAGAACCTGACGATCAAGGTGCTGGCGCGCGAGTTCCGCTCGCCGCTCGATCCGGTCCTTTCGATCCGCGATGCGAAGGGCAAGAACCTGGCCAACAACGACGACCAGGGCGGCCCGGATTCGGTGCTGCAATGGACGGCTCCGGAAGAGGGCGAATACTTCGCCGTGGTCCGCGACCAACTCCAGCGCGGCGGTCCGGATTTCACCTACCGGCTTGAGGTCTTGCGACGCGACGCGGCTATCGCGGCATCGCTGCCCGTGGTGGAACGCGACAACTCCCAGAAGTGGAAGGTGATCCCGGTTCCCCGCGGCAATCGCTACGCCGCGATGGTCAACGTCGCGCGGGAGAGCATCGGCTGCGACATGAACTTCGAGGCCGAGAGCCTGCCCGCGGGCGTGTCGATGAAGGCCCCGCTTGTCCACCGCTCGGTGAATGCGATGCCGGTGGTCTTCGAGGCGGCGGCGGATGCCCCGGTGGCGGGCAGCCTGCACCGCTTCAAGGTGAAAGCCGCGGGTGATGCCCCGAAGATCGAAGGCGAGCTGGTGGACACCATTCATCACGTGGAGATCAACAACCAGGGTGCCTATCACTCCGCGAGCAGCGACCGCGTGCCAGTGGCGGTGGTCGATGAGGCACCGTATCGCCTGGAGCTGGAGGCCCCCGCCGTGCCGATCGTGAAGAACGGCTCGATGCACCTCAAGGTGAAGGCGCAGCGAAACGAAGGCTACAAGGAAGCCATCACGCTGCGCTTCATGTGGAATCCTCCCGGCATCGGGTCACCGGCCACGATCACGATGAACGGCGACCAGAGCGAGGCTTTGTACGAGATCAATGCCAACGGCGATGCTCCTCCCGCCGAGTGGCAGGTCTGTGTGCTGGGTGAGGCCAACACCGCGCAAGGTCCGGTGTTAGTCTCGACCCAACTCGTGCCCTTGAGGGTCGCGGAGCCTTACCTCGCGATGACCATGAACATGGCTGCCACCGAGCAGGGCAAGGCGACGACGATGATCTGCAAGGTGGAGTATCCCGGCAAGTTCGAGGGCAGCGCGACGGCGGAGTTGTTAGGGTTGCCGCATGGCGCGAAGACGGCGCCGGTTTCCTTCCCAACCGGACAGGCGGAGGTGCATTTCCCGATCGAGATCGCGGGGGATGCGACGGTGGGGAAGCATACGGCGCTCTTCTGCCGGGTGAATGTCCCGGAGAACGGGCAGACGATTTTGCATCAGGTGGGGCAAGGCGGGACGCTGCGGATCGACAAGCCGGCGGAGAATGCGCCGCCTCCCCCGCCCCAGCCGCAGCCGGCGGCAGCGCCGGCACCGCCCGCGGAGAAGCCGCTGTCAAGGTTGGAGCAGTTGCGGCAGAAGAAGTAGGGACCAGCGCCCACCGAAGCGCGACCATCCGGTCATGCTGCCGTTCATTTGCTTGATGTCGGGATGGTCCGCGATATTGGCGAGTCCGGCGACTCCCCGCAGGGCGTCGTGCACTTGGACGGCGCGATCCGCGGGCATGGGGCGGGAGTTTTTCGGAGGATGAAAAGCGTTTCATGGTTGCGCCGTATCGGGTCCATGCGTCTTGCGATCTCCCTTGGCTTGCGTGTGTCTTCGGCCGGTCTGGCACTGGCGGGGTGTGCCGTGGCGGCGGATACGACGGGCTTCGATGCGGCGCGGAAGGTCTTGGAAACCAAGTGCGTGTCCTGCCATTGCCCGGAGAAGACGAAGGGGGAACTGCTGATGACGACGCGGGAGCAGTTCCTGAAGGGCGGCGAGTCGGGTCCGGCGATCCTCTTGGAGAAGGCGGCTGAGTCGGAGATCCTGAAGCGGGTCAAACTGGATGAGGACGACGACGAGATCATGCCGCCGAAGGGCGGGCCGTTGAAGCCCGAGGAGATCGCGTTGCTGGAGGCCTGGCTCGCGGCGGGCGCGCCGTGGACGGAGGGTGTGGTGCTGACGCCGCGC
>CAMLOZ010000191.1 GCA_946481625.1 uncultured Haloferula sp.
GTTGCGGCGGCGGTTCTTCTCGATCGCCTGCTTCTGCGCGGTGGCTTTGTCGCGGCGGATTCCCTCGAAGGAGTCGCAGAGGGCCTCGCGTGCCAGGTAGCGGTTCGTTTCCCGGGAGCGGCTTTCCTGGCACTTCACCTCCAGATTGCTGGGGATGTGTTTCAGATACACGCAGGAGTTCGTCTTGTTGATCTTCTGCCCTCCCGACCCCGAGCCAAGGATGAACTTCTCCAGCAGGTCGTCCTCCGTGATGCCCAGCGAGGCCATCCGGTTTTCGAGTGCGGCCTGCTTTTCGGGACTAACCAAGGTGGGAAATCGGAACCCGCTGTACCCGTTCACGGAAGGCGGCGGCAGCGGCGGTGATCTGAGGCGCGAGATTCGCTTCAGGCTTCGCGAATGGCGGCACGAACCATGGGAAGGTGCCGATCAGGTCGGTAGCCACCGCCACCTCGCCATCGCAAGTGTGCTCCCCGCAACCGATGCCGATGGTCGGAACGCCGATCTGCCCGGTGATCCAAGCCGCGGTGGCGGGCACGACGCTCTCCAGCACCATGGCGAAAACCCCGGCATCGGCGAGCGCCTTGGCACCATCGAGCAGGGCAGCGCTTTGCTCGGGAGTCTTGCCCTTCTTCTTGTAGCCTCCTTCTTCCAGCACGCGCTGCGGCAGCATGCCGAGGTGGCCGCAGACCGGGATCCCCGCTTCCACGATCGCGCGGACCTTTTCCGCCTGGCGGACGCCGCCTTCCAGTTTCACGCCTTCGGCTCCCGCTTCGACAAGACGTCTGGCGTTCGCCAATGCGGTCTCCGGATCGGGATAGCTGCCAATGGAGAGGTCGCCCACGACCAGCGCGCGCGGTTGTGCCCGCGCCACCGCCGCCACGTGGTGCAGCATGTGGTCCATGGTCACGTGGGTGGTATCCGGATAGCCCAGCACCACCATCCCGAGCGAATCGCCCACCAACAGGATGTCCACCCCGGCATCATCGAACAGGCGGGCCGTCGGGTAGTCATAGGCCGTCAGCATCGTCACCGGCGGGCCTGAGGCTTTCCGTCGGAGAATGGCGGCGGCTTTTTCGGAACCGGTCACGGCAAGCTTGGATTACCACGTCGCTTGGACAGTCACCAGCGGCGGTTCGCTAGAGTCAAGGTGGCGGAGGTGTTCCGCAATCGAAACCTGATCCCCGGGCAGAATCAAATCCGGCCGGATGTCCGCCAGCGGCTGGAGCACGAAGCGCCGGGAAGTCAGCCGGGGGTGGGGGAGATCCAGGATTTCCCCGTCGATCCGCTCGTCGCCGAAGTAAAGGATGTCCAGATCGATCACCCGGGGGGCATTACGCTCCGGGACGGCGGTCCGCCCGAGGTGGAACTCGATCCCCTGCGTCGCATCAAGCAAGTCATGGGGCGTTCCCGTGTACCCGATCTCAATCACCGTGTTGTAGAAGTCCGGCGAGCCCGGCGGGCAATCGACCGGCTCCGTCTGGTAAACGGGTGCCTGTAGCAGCGAGCCGGGCACCGCGATTTTCTTCAGCAAATCACGGGCATCCTGGAGATGCTTCAGACGGTTGCCGACGTTCGACCCGAGCGCGATTGCCACGCGGGGAACGGAAGACGGCAAGACGGCAGACATCATTTCAGCCCGAGGACATCCTGCATGTCGTAGAGGCCGGCGGGCTTGTCGTAGAGCCACACCGCGGCACGCACGGCACCGGCGGCGAAGGTCAGGCGCGAACTCGCCTTGTGAGTGAGTTCGACCCGCTCGCCGTCCGCCGCGAAGATCACCGTGTGATCGCCCACCACGTCGCCGCCGCGCAGCGTGTGCATGCCGATCTCGCGGGGCGGACGCGGACCCACGTTGCCGAAGCGACCGTGTGCGATGTCCTGATCGTATCTCGTGCCCGTTTCCTCGTTGAGGATCTCGAGCAAGCGCCGCGCCGTGCCGGACGGCGCGTCGATCTTGTGCCGGTGGTGCATCTCGGTGACCTCGATGTCGAAGCGATCCTGGGTGAGGATTTGCGCGGCCTTCCGGGTGAGCCAGAAAAGGGTGTTCACACCGACCGAAAAGTTCGGCGCGTAAACGATCGGCAGCGTCTTCGCCGCCTCGCGGATCGCTTCGCGCTCCTCGTCGGTGTGACCGGTCGTGCCGATCACGAGGTGGGTCTTGTTCGCCAGCGCCGCATCCAGCAACTCGCGGGTGAACTTGTGCATGGTGAAATCGATCACCGTGTTCGCCTGCGCGATGGCTGCGGCGAGGTTCTCACCCGCGTCGTGGGTCGAGGCGACGGTGACGGCCGGTTCCTGGTTGGCCGCCTGCAGGACGGCCTGGCCCATACGGCCCGATTTGCCGGTGACGAGAAGCTGGATCATGTGCGTTGCGTTGGATAGCCGCAGGCGGGATCAGGCGAGAAGCCCGAATTCGGTCAGAAGCGCCCGGAGTTGAACCTTCGCCGCATCCGAAAGCGGGGCGAGCGGCAGGCGCAGCTCTTCGGTGCAGTGGCCTTGGAAAGCGACCGCGGTCTTGATCGGCACGGGATTCACATCGAGGGACATCAGGCCGCGGAAGAGCGGATACCACTTCTTCTGCTGGGCCAGCGCGGCCGGAAAATCCCCGTCCAGGCAGGTCTGTACCAGCTTCACCAGCACCTCCGGAACGAGATTCGACGCCACCGAAACCAAGCCCGCGGCACCGCAGGCCATGAAGGGAAGGGTCAGCGGATCGTCGCCGGAAAGGATCGAGAAATCGGCAGGCACCGCTTGGAAAAGCTGGTTCACGCGCTCCACCGAGCCGCCCGCTTCCTTGATCGAGACGATGTTCTTGCAGTCCGCCGCAAGCCGGGCGGTGGTTTCCACGCCGATTTCCACGCCGCTGCGGCCGGGCACGCTGTAAAGCATCACCGGCAGCGAGGTGTTTTCGGCCACGGTCCGGAAGTGCCGGTAAATCCCCTCCTGCGATGGCTTGTTGTAGTAGGGGCAGACCTGCAGCGTGCCCGTCGCGCCGACCTTCTCGGCCGCCTGGGTCAGTTCGATCGCCTCCTTGGTCGCGTTCGCACCGGTTCCGGCCACCACCTGGCAGCGGCCCGCGGCATATTCCACGGCAAGACGGATCACCTCGATGTGCTCGTCCGTATCGACGGTCGGCGATTCCCCGGTGGTGCCGACCGGCACGATCCCCGTGATCCCCGTCGCCACCTGACGCTCGATCCGGGCTTTGAAGGCCGCGGTATCGATACGGTCGTCACGGAACGGGGTAATCAGCGCGGTGTAGGTGCCTCGGAACGTCATGGCGCGCGGAGAATGAACATCCGCCGCCGCTCTTCAACCCGTAACCCGGCGATTGTGAATTTTCCCGTCACATTCGGTAGGGCACGTGGACATCCGCGGAGTCCGCCGGGAAATCCCGCGAATTCCGGGTGATCAGCCGGGTGCCCATCAAGCGGGCCGAAGCCAGTATGATCGCGTCCGGAAGCTTGAGTTTGGGAACGTGGTGCTTGCGCAAGGTCAGCGCCGCCTCGGCCACATCTTCGGTGATTTCCATCACATCGAATTGAGCAAGAAAGGTGCGCGCGATGTCTTCCCCCGGCGTGTCCTTCACCCCGGCCAATACTTCCATCCATGTAATGCGGCTAATGCAGCGGCGACCATAGGGAGCTGTGGCCACTTGAGCTTCCGGAATACCGTTCAGGAAGTCGATGAGGATGTTCGTATCGAAGAAGCCGGTCACGGTATTTCAGGAACGTGATTGGCTCATTCCCATTCGCCGCGCAGCTCGTCCTGATACGCTTGGGCCTCCCCATAGTAGCCCTTGAGCGAGCCAAAACCGGTAAGCGGCTTCGGCACGGCGGGGGCCTTGCTTTTCCGGATCACGTACTCAGCCACAGCTTCCCGAAGGACGGTTGCCCGTGAAACCGATTGCTGCTCCGCGACCTCGTCCAAGCGTCCCACGTCCTCATCGGGTAGATCCACGATGGTACGCTTGGTCGAACCACGGTAGTTCGACTTCCTTCTTTCCATGCCTTCAACCTAGAGGATCTCAGGGGTGATGTCAATTTTTGTCATCATGTGATGACTAAATTCAACATCAAGAACTCTAAACCTCAATATCGCCCTCGAAGACGAAGTCGGCCGGACCGGTGAGGGTCACGTTGGTGAAGGTCGATTCCCCGGTTTTCTCGAAGCCGATTTCCAGGGTGTCGCCCCCCTTCACGTCCACCTTGATCGGCGAGGGAACCCCGTCGAGAAGGTGGTGCATCAGCGCGCAGGCCACCATGCCGGTGCCGCAGGCCAGGGTCTCGTCCTCCACTCCGCGTTCGTAGGTGCGGATCGCGATGTGCCCGGGCGCGAGGACCGCGGCGAAATTCGCGTTCGTTCCCGCCGGCGCGAAAGCCTGGTGGTAACGGATCGCCGCCCCGTGCCGCACGACCTCGGTGCCCGGCAGGTCCGCCACGAAGGCGACGACGTGGGGCACGCCCGTGTTGATGAAATGCAGCGTCGCATTGAGGTCCGGGATCTTCACTCCGGTATCGAGCTTGAGATCCTTCGGCTCGGACATCGCGATGCGGACTTCGTCGTCCACCAACTCGGCGGCCAGTGTGCCGGCGATGGTCTCGAAGGTCACCCGGTCCGGTGAACCTTCCAAAAGAGCCGCCGTGAAGCGTCCGAAACAGCGCGCCCCGTTGCCACACATCTCCGCCTCGCCGCCATCCGCATTGTAATAGCGGAACTTGAAATCCGCTCCGTTCTCGGCCGGTTCCACCGCGAGCAGGCCGTCCGCCCCGATGCCGCGGTGGCGGTCGCAGAGACCCTCGATCTGGTCTTTGGTCAACTCGGTGGAGAGGTCGCGGTTGTCGATGACAACGAAGTCGTTGCCGGCGCCGTTCATCTTGTAGAAGTGCAGGAGCATGCGGTGGGGAAGTTCCAAATTCTAAGTTCCAAGTTCCAGGAAAGGCAGGGCTTCAGACGGACTTGGTGGCTCGGATGAGCGGGGTGACGAATTCGCGCACGGCTTCGGCGGCGCGGTCGGGGTTGAGTTCGATCTGCTTCACGATGGCCGAGCCGACAATCACCCCGTCCGAGGTTTTCGCAACCATCTCGGCCTGGTCGGACCGGGTGATCCCGAAACCGACACAAACCGGGATGTCGGTGTGCGCCTTGATCTTGGCGACCTGTGCCCCGATGCCTTCCGATGGAACTCCGTGGGCACCGGTCACGCCGGTGCGGGAAAGCGCGTAGATGAACCCGTCGCCGCTTTGTGCCAGGAGCTTCACCCGCTCGTCGGGAGTGGTTGGCGCGATCAGGCGGATGTGCTTCAGGCCTTCGCCCTTGGCCAGATCCGCGTTCTCCTTCGCCTCGTCCGGCGGCAGGTCGAGCAGGAGGATACCGTCGGCACCCGCCGCTGCGGCGTCGGCATGGAACTTCTCGAAGCCGTAGGTGAAGACCGGGTTGAGGTAGGTGAAGAGCACGATCGGTGTCTCGTGGGTCTTGCGGAATTCCCGGATCAGCTCCAGCGAGCGCGGGGTCGTCATTCCGGCCTTCAGCGCCCGGTCGGCCGCCATCTGGTTCACGATGCCGTCGGCGAGGGGATCGGAGAAGGGCAGTCCCAGTTCGATGATGTCCGAACCCGCGTCCGCGAGGGTCTTCACGACCTCCAGCGAGGCCTCGAAGGAAGGATCGCCGGCGGCGACATAGGCGACGAAGGCTTTCTTTCCTTCAGAGCGGAGCCGTGCAAAGGCGGCGTCGATTCGATTCATGGGCGGCGGAGATTCCGCGCTTCCCTCCGCCCTGACAAGAGCGGAGACGAATTGTCGTGAGGCTGGCGCGGGGGATCCGGCGGGCTTGTGAAAAATTTCACAAACGGCTTGAGAGCGGGGCGGGGGAGGGCCATCGTCCCGGCGCAGCCTTATGGTCAGCGATTCCCTTCAGACCACTCACGCCGCCTACGATTCCAAGATCGAGGGCAACATCATCTTCACGCGGGTGGATGCCGCCATGAACTGGATGCGGAAGAACTCCATGTGGCCGATGCCCATGGGGCTCGCCTGCTGCGCCATCGAGATGATGGCTGCCGCCTGTAGCCGCTTCGACCTCAGCCGCTTCGGCGCGGAGGTGATGCGCTTCTCGCCCCGCCAGGCGGACGTGATGATCGTCGCCGGCACCGTCACCTACAAGATGGCGCTGGCGGTGAAGCGGATCTGGGACCAGATGCCGGAACCGAAGTGGTGCATCGCGATGGGGGCCTGTGCTTCCTCCGGCGGCATGTATCGTTCCTACGCCGTTCTCCAAGGCATCGACCGCCTGATCCCGGTGGACGTTTATATTTCCGGCTGCCCGCCGCGGCCCGAGGCGCTGATCGAAGGGCTGATGAAACTTCAAGCCAAGATCGAAGGCGACCCCGCCCTGGAGAACCAGAAGAAGGAATTCATCGAGGATCTCGCCTGATATTTTCCCATGTCCGCTGCCCAGGATATCGAAACCTTGTCCGCCAAGTTCGGCGCGGATGTCGTCGGAACGAAGGAGTTCCGCGGTGAGCACACCATTTCGGTGAAGCTCGGCGCGCTTCACGACGTGCTCGCCACCGCGAAGAACGAGCTGGGATACGAGATGATCATCGACATTTCCAGCCTCGACCACTTCGGCGAGGATCCGCGCTTCGAGATGGTTTACGAACTGGTGACCGTGAACGATTCCAAGCACCTGCGCGTGAAGTCCAAGGTTTCGGAGGAGGAAGAGGTTCCCACCGCCACGGACATCTGGGCGGGTGCCGATTGGCACGAGCGCGAGGTTTACGACATGATGGGGATCCGCTTCGGCGGCCATCCGGATCTCCGCCGGATCCTGATGTGGGAGGGCTATCCCTTCTATCCGCTGCGCAAGGACTTCCCGCTTGC
>CAMLOZ010000192.1 GCA_946481625.1 uncultured Haloferula sp.
GAGCGGCGCATCGATTGATACTGCGCCATCATCGGGGTGAGCGTCGGTGCGGACATCGGGCGGGAGTTTGGAAAGTGCCGGCCGGGGACGCAAGGGCCGCCGCCGAAATCCGCGCCACGCCCGCCGGTCCCTTGACAGTTCGGCACGCGCCGCGCTGTATGCGCGTGCGTATGAAGAAACTGATTTTCCCCGCCATCCTCTTCGCGGCCTCGGTCCTCGTGCCCGTGCAGGTCCGTGCCGAAGAAGACACGCCGCTCGCCAAGGAAATGGAAAAGGTCGACGACGCTTACAAGGGCTTCCGCAAGGAGAAGGACCCGGTCAAGGGTGCGGCGGCCGCACGCGAGGCCCAGGACTCCGTCCTCAAAGCGATACCGCTGGTGCCCTCGATGCTCGAAAAGATGCCCGCTGGCGAAGCCAAGGAGAAGGCGCTCGCCGCCTACCGCCTCCAGATGGGGAAGCTCTTCGTCTCGCTCTGCGAGGTCGAAGCCGCCTTCATCGCCAAGGATCTGGACAAAGTGACGACCCTCGTGGACGCCATCAAGAGCTCCAAAAAGGAAGGCCACGACCACTTCATCGAAGAGGAGGAATAAAGAACTCCGCCTCTCCATCCTGTTCTGACGAAAAAGGCCCCGTCCGCAGCTCGCGGACGGGGCCTTTTTCAAATCGTTCGGATCACTCCTCCACCGACACCGGAGTACCCACCTTCACCTTGCTGTAAACCACCGGCATCACGGCGCGGGGACCGCGAATGCAGGCGTGGGAAGCGGGCCGGCGCGAGCGCGGGATGATCCCGATGTGGTGGCCCACGCCATCCCAGGTCAGGCGCATCCAGTAGGGCATCGGCGCACCGTCGAACTTGCCGCCTTCCGGCACGTCCTTGGGGGTTTCGCCGTCGGCGAGGTTTCCCTCGGCGTCATAGACCTTGCCGTAGGAGTTCGAGGATTTTTCGACCAGCTTTTCGAGAATCTTGTAGTTCCCCGGAGGCGTGGGCCGGGAAGGAATGCCGCTGGAGACGGGATAGTCCATCACCACTTCATCACCCCTCATCAGGAAACCGCGCTGGGTCTTCAGCGAAATCACGATGCGCGAGTTCTCCGCGTTGGTCGTGGGGAGAAGCTGGTCATTCTTCCACGTCTTCATCGTCTTCGGATAATCCGGCTCCGCCTTGAAATGATCGTAGGTCCCGGGCGGGAAAGGATTCACCGGCTTGCCCGCCGAATCGATCGGCTTGCCGTCCGGACCCGTGGTCACGGACTTGTTGGCGCAGCTGGCGAGAACGAGCGCGAGGACGCTGGCGAGAATACTTAGTAAGGACGTCGGGTGATTCATCGGCTGGCTGGGGCCGGGTCTATACCCGCACTTTCGCGGGGGTGCAATCCCTTAAGATCTAACGAGGATCAAGGGCATCCGCCCGCTGGAGCAGGGCTCGGGCAGCTTCGGCATTGCGATTTGCGTCCTTCCAAAGTCCCGCCAACCGTCGCAAAGCTGCGGCAGTTTCCTTCTTTTTTTCCGCCGGAAAGGCGCGGATGGCCAGGCGCAGCCGTTCTTCCGCCGCGGGAACCTGGCCGCCTTCCACCAGCGATTCCGCAAACTCCGTGAGGAAGACCGGATCCTTCGCCGGTCCCTCACCTCCGGCCAGCGACTCGGCCTCACGGAACAAGCGGGACGCCTTCTCCCGAGTCTCGGGATCGCGACGGGTCGCCACCGCAAGCTTCGCCGCCAGCGCGGCGTCGGAGACATTGAAGAATACCGCCCTCTCCAAGAGCAAGCGGGCCTCGCGCGGTTCTCCCGCCTCGAGGAACTCGTCCGCCAACGAGGAAAATTCGGAAGGATCTCCGCCGCGGATCTTCAGCGCTTCCGCCGCATGCGGCCGGGCGGCATCGGGGCGCTCTTGTTTGCGGTAGAGTTTTGCCAGCGACTGGTGGGCAAGCGCCTGCCGAGGATCGATGGCCAGCACCTCGAGCAAGGTCTTCTCCCCTTCCCCGGTCCGCTCGGCGGCGAGCTGGAGAATGCCAAGCCGTGTCCGCAGTTCCAGCGATGCCGGATTCGCCGCGACATGGAGCGCGAGCATTTCCACCGCTTCAGGAAGCCGGGCGGTACTACGGAAATGCTCGCTGGCCATACGAGCCAGCACCGGGTTCCGCGGCGCACCCTCGACCGCCTTCTTCAGCAGTTCGTCCATCCGCGCGCGCGCCTTCACGTCGTCTTTGGGAAAGAGCGTCCGCGCCATGTCCACGGCGGTCATCGCCTCCCTTTCCCCGGCGTCCGGCGCGGCGACCTTCTCGAAAAGCTCCAACGACTTTTCCCGCTGTCCGAGGGCCTCGTAGATCCGGAACAAGCGCATCTGGACCGCGAGGTTTTCAGGATGCTGTTGCAGGGACCTTTCCAAGGTATCGCGCGCGATCTTCGAGGCGAAATCGTCATCCGGAGAAGCGTTCCGAAGGAAATCCGCATAGGCGATCTGCGCGTCGAGACGTTGCGGGGCCGCCTTCGCGAAATCCCGGTAGAGGGTCGAGGCCCCTTCGATATCGCCGGCGGCACGAAGCGCCTGCGCGCTGCGCTCGACCAAAGGAAATGCCAAGGGATCCGCCGCCCGCGCCTTCTCGGTGGCCACGCCGGCGGCCACCTTGTCCCCGCGCTGTTCGGCCAGGATTCCGAGGGCGAAGTCCAGCTTCGGCGAAGCTCCCGCAGTCAGCATAAGGGCGAACCAAGGCAGGACAAAGCGGCTCATTCGGTGACTCCAAGAAAGCGGAATTCCGAAGATCGGTCAAATGGGACCGCCTCGCGAAAAAGCATTTTCAAAACTTCCAGTCGCCCTTGTCCAATTCGCAGATGCAAGCGACCAGCAAGTCGATGGATGCCTGGAGGTCTTTCTTGTGAACAGTCTCGATCGTCTGATGGATGTGCCGCGTCGGCACGGAAACCGCACCGGCGATCGAGCCACCGGGGACCATGCGCTGGAGGCCGGCGGTATCGGTGCCGCCGGCTGCAAGGATCTCCGGCTGCCACTTGATCTTGTGCTTGTCCGCGGTCTTCTTCATGAAGGCGATCATGCGGTAGTCGCAGATCACCGAGCTATCCATGATCTTGATGCCCGCGCCTTCGCCGAGAGCGGTGCAGCGCTCCTGCGGCGTGGAACCGGGAACGTCGTAGGCAATGGTCGTGTCCAAGCCGAAGCCGAAGTCCGGCTTGATTTCCAGCGCGGAAACGTTCGCGCCGCGCAGGCCGACTTCCTCTTGGACGGTGAAGACCGCGTAGAAGTCGTAAGCCGGCTTCTTGCGCGATTTTTGCAAGGCGCGCAGGGTCTCGATCAAGAGGAAGACGCAGACGCGGTTGTCGAGCGACTTCACGTTCACGCACTCGCCCATCTCCAGCAGCGGGCTCCAGCGGGTGACGGCGTTGCCGACCTCGACGTACTTCGCGACCTCCTTCTTCGGCAGGCCGGTATCGATGAAGTAATCGGTGATCTTCGCCGCCTTGTTGCGGTCTTCCGGCTGCATGATGTGGGTCGGCTTCGCGCCCATCACGCCGATAAGGTCCTTCTTGCCATGAACAATGACGCGCTGCGAGGTCAGGGCCTTCGCATCGAATCCGCCGAGCGGGTTGAAGCGGATGAAACCCTTGTCATCGACATGGGTGACGATGAAGCCGATCTCGTCCATGTGGGCGGCGGCCATCGTGCGCTTGGCGGAAGACCGCCCCTTCTTGAAGGCCACCACGTTGCCCATGTTGTCCACGCGGATCTCGTCGGCCAGGCCTTCGATTTCCTTGAGAACGAGCTCGCGGATCAATTTCTCGAATCCCGGCGCACCGGGGGCTTCACACACGCGGGAGAGCAAGGACACGTCGATGGCCATGACGCGCACGCTAGAAGTCCTCCCCCGGCGGTGGAAACCAGAAAACCACGGCTTTACCGGGTTTTTTCGCCGTCGCGCTTGCCCGCGAGTTTCGGGAAGAACGGAGTCAGATCCAAGGGATCACCCGTTTCCCGCTGAATCTCCAGCAAGCGCTGGAAAAGCGACCGGGCCGCCTCAAAACCTGCGGGAGTTCCCGCCAAATCGCGGATCTCGTCGGGATCCGCCTCCAGGTCGAAGACGCGCGCAACGCGGGCCTGTGGATAGAGGATGAGCTTCTTTCCATCCCGGCTGATCATTCGCTGGAGATCGCGGAACGCGCCGATCACGGCATCCCGCGGCGTGCCCTTCCCCTCCCACAGCGGCCGGAGATCCTGGAAACCCACGTCGGCAGAAACGGCCGCACCGGCAAGCTTGAGAACGGTGGGCATCGCATCCTGAAGGTAGACCGGGGCATCGATCCGGCTGCCGGCGGACACCCCGGGCCCGGCGACGATGAAGGGAACACGGACGCTCGAATCGTAGAGGTTTTGCTTCCCCATCAACCCGTGCTCCCCGCAGGACAGCCCGTGGTCGGCGGTGAAGAAGACATAGGTGTTCTTCGCCGCCGGACTCTTCTCCAAAGCGTCGAGGATGCGGCCGATCTGGGCGTCGAGGTAAGTGATGGCGGCGTAGTATTCGCGGCGATGGGTCTGCACCGCGAAGGGCGTGCGGGGGAAAGGTGCCAGGTTCTCGTCCCGCAATCCCTTGTCCGCTCCCATCGCGGCGCGGTGGGGGTAGAGGGGAAGGAAGTTCGGCGGCAGCTTCACTCGCGAAAGCGGGTAGCGATCCAAGATAAGCCGGGGCGACTGGCGGGGATCGTGAGGGGCATTGAAGGCAAGGTACATGAACCAAGGACGAGGATCGGGATCACCGAGGAATGCTGAAAAGTCATCCGCCACGACCGCGCTCCAATGTTTGCCGCCTTTCCAGAGCCCCTCCTCCGCGGGATCGGATGCGCTCCATGGGTCCGGCTGACCTTCCACCGGCCGGAAATAGGCATTCTGCCGATCCGGGGCCATCCCACCCGGGCGGTAGTGCCGGATCTGGTCGAAGACCTTCCCGTGGCCGACCTCGATGTGCCACTTCCCCGAGAAGCAGGTCCGGTAGCCTCGGGCCGAAATCAGCTGGGGCCAGAGCCGTCCCTTCGCCACGAAGTCGGTTCCCAGCTTCGGCTCCGCTTCGCGCGCTTTCCATAGCGGCCGCCCGGTCATCAGCATCGTCCGGCTGGCGACACAGATCGCCCCATGCCATCCGCCGGGATTGTAAGCGTGGGTGAAGGTGGTCCCCCGTCCCGCAAGGCGATCCAGATTCGGAGTGTCGATATCCTCGCGCCCGGCGGACCGCACCGCCTTCCAGGTCATGTCATCGGCAAGGAGGAACAGGACGTTCGGCTTCTCCGCCCGCGCCGGCGCTAGCTGGAGAAGCGTGAGGAAAAGAATGAAAAAGCGCATGCGATCTCCCCATACCTTCGAGAAACCCGGCGGGCTGTCACGGCACCTCACGAAGAGGAGGATTTTCCCTACCTGTTCGGGTCGCCGAGTGAGGATGCATGACAGGATTTGCACGCAAATCGCTATCTGCGGCATTTTGAAACGCGGTTGACTCTTGGCCGCGTAAGAGCAGCCCGTTACATCCGTGCCATGCCACCCGCCCACCATCCCTTCCGTCTCGACGACCGCGTCGCCTGGGTCACCGGCTCCAGCCGCGGTCTCGGCCGGGCCATCGCCGAAACCCTTGCCGCCGCCGGTGCCAGGACGGCGGTGAATTGCTTTGCCAGCCGGGAACAGGGCGAGTCCGTCGTCGCCGAGATCAAGGCGGCGGGCGGAGAAGCGATACTCGTGGCGGGTGATGCCACGAACGAGGCCGAGGTGGACCGCATGGCGGGCGAGATCGAGGCGGCCTTCGGAACGGTCGATATCCTGGTGGCAAATGCAACCCCCTTCCAACCGATGAAGCAGTTGGAGGACTACACGTGGGCGGAGCACGAATCGATGCTGGAAGCCTTCATCAAAAGCCCCTTCCTCCTCGCGAAGCGCCTGGTCCCGGCCATGAAAGAGCGGCAATCCGGGCGCATCATCAATATCACCAGCGAGGTCTTCCATGCGAGCGTGCCGGATTTCAGCGCCTACGTGGCCGCGAAGGGCGGGCAGATCGGCTGGAGCCGCTCGATCTCGAGGGAACTCGCCCCTCACGGGATCACCGTGAACACGGTGGCCCCCGGATGGATCCCCGTGGAGCGGCATGACGAGGTGCCCGAGGAGGCGAAAAACGGATACCTCTCCACCGTCCCCATCGGACGCTGGGGAAAACCCTGCGACATCGCCAATGCGGTCACGTATTTCGCCTCCGAAGAAGCCGGGTTCGTGACCGGCCAGACACTGATCGTCAACGGGGGGCGAACCCCGTGGTGAACAGGCCGGCCTCCTGCTCTAACAAGAGTGGATTTTCCCTTGCCAAAACCCGGGGCGGTCCCTAGTTCTCCGTCCCCGCCGAAACAAAGGGTAGGTTCCGGAGCGGCCAAACGGGGCAGACTGTAAATCTGCTGTCTTACGACTTCGCTGGTTCGAATCCAGCCCTGCCCACCATCCTCTCTCCGAGAGGGTTGCGGCGAAAATGAAGCACTCCTGTGAGGGGTGCTTTTTTCGTTGGCGGCGGTTGCCGCGGTGCGCTTGGGGCAAGCACGAGGTCCGGGCTCTCGCCGGGTGTTCCTTCCGCTTCGCCATTACGCGATCATGTGACCGGATCGGGCGATGATTCACTTGCGTTCACGCCGCTCGGGGGATTACATGCAAACAACTGGTGGATCTTCCGGGGGGACAATCCGCCAGCTACAAAAGACCCGATGCCACGCACGATTTCCGGGGGGAATTCCTGTCAGGCAATCAGGTCCGCAGCAGCTCTCAGGATTTCGATCCCGGGAGCTGACGCGTGTACGGGGGGCAGCGTTTCAGACGTCAAGGCAAGCGGTGTGCCGCACTTC